>JARFQX010000519.1 GCA_029287555.1 Rubripirellula sp.
TGGGCGATCGTCCAGCGAAACCGACGTAGGCTGAATTCCTGTTCGCCACCGGCAATCGGAATCTGCAACGCATCTGCAACACGTTTGGTCTCCCACAGGTCGTCGAATCGACAAGGCTCTTCAAAGAAGGCGTATCCGTTGTCCTGCATCAGTCGCCCGATTCGAATCCCGTTTTCGGCGTCGTAGGAACTGTTCGAGTCAGCGTAGAGTGTCATCTGGTCGCCGAACGCTCGGCGGACCAGCGGGATCAACGCTTCGCTGCGGCCGGGAAGCGAGTCTCGGTTGTTGCTCATCATTCCGCCGACACGAAACTTGATCGCGCTCGCACCCGTTTCTTCGACGAGTTTTCTTAGGTAGTCGACCTCTGCTTCCGGGGTGTTGCCGCGTTTGCCACTGGCCCGGTACACGGCGATTTGTTTTCTCCGCACACCGCCGAACAAGTCACCAATCGATTTCCCTGATACCTGCCCGAGCAGTTCCAGCAATGCCATTTCCGCCGCTGTGATACACACCCAAAGCGCGAGTCCTTGAAGTTTGTAGGTGATTCGTGGACGCAGGGCTTCTTCGAGCAATGTCTCGATTTGCCGTGCGTCTTTCCCGACAAGGTAGGGGGCGATGCGGTTGACGAAAATCGGATAGGTGTCGCCGAGCCAACCCGAATTGGTCGCGACGATTCCCTCCGCCCCATCTTTTGAACGGACGCGAACCAGGTATTCGTTGCCATTCTGTAGGAGATCCATGGATTCGATGGTCACGGGTTCGGTCAGTGAACCCAGGTCCAGCAACGGTCCTTTGGCAGCACGATCCAGTTGATCCAAAGACACCGGTTCTTCTGCTTGCAGCCGGAGCGCGGCAGGTAGTGCAAACGAAGCGGTAAGAATCGCCCGACGTGAGATAGGCACTTTGGTATCCTTCGTAGTTGTCGGTGCAGCGGTGTCGACTGGGCAAGGCGGTCCAGAAGGATGTTGACGCATCCATCTTCGTGCCCTCGTCGCCATGAGTTTGGTTTCGTCTTCCCTTGTTTCAGCTTTCTATCTTATGCGAACATCACTTCAACGTCGGGAAATACAAGTGAACCTATTGCGAAATTTCACCGTTTGTTGCTCACTCGCGCTGGTGTCCACTGTATCGGCTGATGATCCGGCCGAGGACGTTCGCAACGCGGAGTACCGCGCCTATGCGACTGCGCATCCGGGTGACGCGTCCGCGGGTGAAAAGGTTTTCAACGAAAATCGGAAAGCGGTGTGCGCAGATTGTCATCGAATCACCGGAATGGAAAAGAGCGGGCCGAATCTTGACGGTATCGGCGAGAAGTACTCGCGTGACGAATTGATCACTCACCTGCTGGAGCCGAGCGCAACCATCATGCCGGGTTACCAGCAGGCGAGCGTGCTGATGAACGATGGTCGAGTCTTTGTCGGACGAGTGGAACGTCGAAACCAACTGATTGTTCGACTGATGGACGCGAAAGGAAAACGCAACAACCTCAAGGTGCCCCAGGTCGAGCAGTTGCAATACTCCGACGTTTCGCTGATGCCCAAGGGGATCGCAACTGGGCTTTCAATCCAGGAGTTTGCGGACCTGATCGCTTACCTTGGTTCGTTGCGATTCGGCGTGAAAGACGGCTTAGCCGCCGGGGGAACGAAGGTTCCAATTCCAAGGCTCGCTCGATCGGTCGAGTTCGATCCAATTCATCCGCCGGAGATCGTTTTCGAAAATCCGGTGTGGTGCGAGGCGTTTCCAGGACGGCCGGGTGAACTTGCCGTCGTGGAACACCAGAACGCGAAGGTCTGGCGATACGTCCGCGATGGCAAACGATCGCGCAAGGAACTGTTCGTTGATCTTGGGTCCCAGATCCACATCAACGGCGATCAGGGCCTGACCAGCATCGCGTTTCATCCCAAGTTTCAAAACAACGGCCGGTACTTTCTTGAACATGAAGTCCACGAGGACGGCATTGTGAAAACGACGGTGGTCGAGCGGCGTGCGGCGGCGAATGGTTTGACTGACAGCGGACAGCCTTCGATTCGTTACCTGCAGGTCCGGCAACCGGCTGGTAATCACAACGGCGGTTGCATCGCGTTTGGCAACGACGGGATGCTGTACGCCGCGTTCGGAGATGGCGGTCCGCAGAAAGATCCCGAAGGCTACTCGCAAAACCCACGCGAGTTTCTGGGTTCGATGTTGCGAATCAATGTCGACCGTCGGAACAAAGATCGTCCTTACTCGATTCCCAATGACAATCCTTTCCTCGATCAACACGCTCGGGACCCAGCGATCCGCGCCGAAACGTTCGCGATCGGTTTTCGGGAGCCCTGGCGTTTCAGTTTCGATCCCTTGACCGGCGATCTTTACGTTGGCGATGTCGGACAGAACGAATACGAAGAGGTTTGCTTGGTTCGCGCGGGCGAAAACCATGGTTGGAACGTCCGCGAAGCCTTTGCTCCGTTTTCCGATCAATACCGCCGCGAAGGCGAACGGTATGTCGAACCCTTGTTTGCGTACCAGCACGGGCTCGGTTTTTCGGTCACCGGAGGTCACGTTTACCGCGGCGATCCTGAATCATCGTTCTACGGTGTCTACATCTTCGGGGATTTCAACACGCGCCGAGTGTGGGGACTGAAACAGAGCGGAGGCAAGCTATTGGAAGTTCGCGAAATCGGTACTGCCCCTGGAGGCATCGCATCGTTCGGTGTAGACGACCGCGGTGAGATTCTTTTGGTGACCTATTCGGGCCAGATCTACCACGTCGATTTGTCAAGCAGCCGGTTTGAGTAGCCGCGCGAGAACGGTCAACATACTCCGCCGAGCATTCAACTATGCAAAACGCGAGGTTTTGAGATTTTGCAAGCCAAGACCTCGACCGAACTGCCATGCATGGCGACGTCGGCAATGTTTCCCCCATCATTCTCACCAGAACGGCGACAAGCCTCAATCGCTCACAGGATTGGCCGAACAGCTTTACGTTTCACAGCACACCAATGATCGTCTCGGATTTGCCGAACCACCGAGACGCCGATGAAATTCGTTCTGCAACCGTGGCAGTTGATGCTGATCATTCTTGCCAGTTGGGTCAATCGACAACAACAAGAAGTCATTGAGTACCTTCACGCCGAGAATGCAGTTCTCAAAGAGAAGCTCGGCAAGAAGCGAATCTTGTTAACCGATGACCAGCGACGTCGATTGGCAGTCAAAGGCAGGGTACTGGGAGGCAAACAACTCAAGCAGGTTGGGACCCTATTCACGCCGGACACCATCTTGCGTTGGCACCGTCAGTTGGTAGCCAATAAGTGGGACTACTCCAACCGAAAAAAGAAGAAATCTGGTCGGCCAAGAACCCGCCAAGTGATCGTCGATCTAACAG
>JARFQX010000585.1 GCA_029287555.1 Rubripirellula sp.
AACGCACCATCGGTTCAGTCTCCTTGGATGTTAATCAAAGTATTCAGACTCAGGCGGATCTCAGCCGTGGTTGATCACACTCCCCGTCTTGGCGTTTGCATGATCAATACGCTCCCGCACAGTCCGCAAATTCTGCGCCAACACCGCATCTTGACTGTCTCCCCGCACAAGCGTGGCCGAATCCGGGCAGGGGTGTGCGATAACGGGGCGCCAGCGAACGCAGCAAAGAAGAAACGAACGTTGTCGCACACTCACCCCGCCCTAGCAGGTGGGCGGGAGCAGGGAGGAGCGGGGAGACGGACTCGCCTTCAATCTCACCCCCGCGACAAATGCCCCGAAAAGCCCAGTGCCCCGAAATGACAAGAGACCCGAAAGATGGACGGCGTCCTGCTTACGCCAATTAAATGAACAGGGTCCGCAATGATGATCTGATCTTCCTTTCCGTGCTCGTGCTCAGTCGCTTGCGACGGTGCTCGTGCTCAGTCGCTTGCGACGGTGCTCGTGCTCGATCATCGAATCGATTGACGCAGTTCTTGACGATCCCTTCGATTACGAGCACCGCTTCGCTGAGTACGAGCACGTGGCGTTATCGAAAAGGAACGACGCGGTGTCGTGATCGAACTTCACGCCGAACGTTTTCAACTCCTACTCGTACTCAACGCAGCCGTACTCGCACTCGAAGCCGGGAACGCAGCCATCAGGTCGGAGTCCGAGTACCAGCGAAACGCCTGAGCACGATCACGGTCACGAACAGGGTCGCGAACACGGCAAAAAACGCTACGGCTGATTGTTTGTCTCCGAGATGCCTAGAAGCTTGGCGGCCTCGTCTCGAAAAGAAATCTGTTCCTTCGTCGCTCCATCGCTGAGCTGTTTGGCGAGCGTCTGGAAGGTCTCGATCGCCTGTTCCTCTTCACCAAGCCTGTGCAAGAGCATGGTCAGGTACCACCATCGTGGTCCGGATCCGAGAACGGGTTCCTTTTCTCCGCGCATCTCGATCACGCGATCGAAGGCCGCACGTGATTCGAACCAACGATCAAGACGATACAAGGCTTGTCCGAGGTATCCCCACTCCGAGACCGCTCGCTGCTTCTCGGGAATCCCGTCAATGACGTCAACGGTGCGCTCGTAGGCTTCGGTCGCCGCGTCGTGTTGTTCCATGGCGCGAAGCGTGTGAGCCAGCAGGATGTTCGCGCGTACACTTTCGGGTTGCGCGTCGAGCACCGCGCGGTACGACTTCGCTGCTGCGTCGAGGTCGCCGTCCCTTCGCGCTTGAAGCGCCTGCTGAAGCGACCGCTTGGCAACAATCATCGGCGTCTTCCAGTACGCTTCGAGCCGACCGACCACCCACGTCCCATTGAACATCTCGTCAGTCTCTGCCCCACGGAACGAAAACAGACTGACCTGATTCATCCCATCTCGCTGGGCCTCCCCACGCTTCCGCACGTACTCTGCGTGCGGAGTCGCGTGCATCGACTTGAACACAAACTCGCGATCGGTGGGGTAGGGGACGAAGCGACCACGGTAAAGTGGTTGTTCATCGCCAACCCTGCCTTCCACCTGCAACGGGAAGAACTTCTTGCGAACCATGCCGGCGAAATGACGCTGGTATTCCGAGCGAGTCAACCACGGTGACCACTGATCGATTCGGACATTCAACTCGGGCAACGACTTTCCAAGTTCTGCCACGTCCTGGGGTGTTACCTTCGTTTCCACCAAGCCGATCGATTCAAGCGAGGAAAGGGGCTGCAACGTCTGCAGGCCTTCGTCCGAAATCGACGTGCCGTGCATCTCGAGCTGTTGAAGCTGCGTCATCCCCGAGAGTTGTCGCAGCCCTTCGTCCGTGATCGACGCGGCTCCCCATCCGTCACCGAGTGAGAGACTGCGCAGTGAAACCAGCTTTCCGATCGTTCCAAGGCTCTGATCATCGAGGCCCCGCGTCGCGACGGCCAGTTCCTCGAGACCGGACAACTGCGCCAGCGACTTCAAGCCTTCGGCCGTCACCTTCGTGTCGGACAATCCCAGCACCTTCAGCCCCCCAAGGTTTCCCTGTCGAGCGAGCAACTCGAGCCCCTTGTCACTCACGGCGGTCCCGTCGAGACGCAAGGATTCGAGTTGTTTCAACCCCGCCAGCGCGGTCAACCCGGCGTCGGTGATCTCGCTGCCTTGAAGATTCAGGCTCGTGATCTCGTCGGCATCCTGCAGGTAGCTCTCCAGTTCGGCATCCGTGATGGACTGTCCGCTGAGATCAAGCTCCTTCAATGACCTCTGGATCATCTCCTCGATCGCTTGGGCATTCGCCTCACCGGACCCCACTTTGATGAGTCGTATTTTCCCGCCGCGATCGATCAGAACCGCTTGAGGAATTCCCGAGACTCGATACGCGGCCGTTGTCTTGCTGTCCGAGGCAAGGACGGCAATCCGGTGCTTCAAATCGTGGTGCTTGAGGAACGCTTCCAACGCCTTGTTCTCGTCGCTGGGGGACAAACTGTTGTCACGAACTGGCCGTTTCGCGTCCTCGTCCCAGTCGTATTTGTAGTAACGCGTGACACCGATAATCTCCAGACCTTGATCGCCGTATTGCTCGTGCCAATCTCGAAGATGGGGAAACGTCGCCACACAAGGGCCACACCAGACCGCCCAGAAATCAAGCAGCACGACCTTGTTCTTCAGATCCTCCGGCCCGAGTTCCGTTCCGTTGATCCAGTGTTCAGCAGTCAGCGGGGTATAGGCCTTTCCTATCAGAGCCTGGTGCTGCTTTGCGCGGTCACTCGCACCTCCGTCGATCGAACGGATGTAGGCTTCCGCCGAGCGCCGGGTATTGGCGTTGTCACTATCCGCAGCCGTTCGGATCAGCGCGATTGTCTCCGACGACTGCTTGGACCGGAGCTGCGAGAGAATCGTCGAACCGAACGCGTAATCCGCCGCCAGAAGTCGTTTGGTGAGCGCATCGTAAGCCTTGTCCGTTCCCTGCTCGATCAAGGCTTCGATCGCATAACGATGGTACCTTTGATCGTCGAGATAGGGAGCGATAAGAGACGTAGCCTCGTCATCCCGACTCAATCCGATTGCCTTCAAGATGGCGGGGGTGTCGAGCTTCGCCGGATCGGGCTTCTTCAACATCTGCTTCAGCTCATCCAGGATGCCCTTATCGTTCAACCGCGTCAGTGCCCCGTAGATCGCGGCCCGCCGACTGGTGGAACTCTCTGCGGTCAACGCTTCACGAAGAGGACCGATCGCGGCCACGTCGCCAAGTTCGCCCAGAGCCGTCGGAATTTCACCCGAGTATCGATTGCCGTAACGCAGATGAGCTACGAGCACGTCGGTGGCCCGTTGATCACCTAAAGCTCCCAACGCACGAGCCGCCTTGTCGACGTAGCTGGAATTCGCGTTCTTCCCCTTCAAGAACTGAATCAGTGGTTCAACCGCACGCTGATCCTTTTCCTTCAGCAGAATGTCAAAGTCGCCGTAGGCGGGCGTTCCTTCGTTTAACTGTGCAAGCGACGTCTCGACAGGCGACAATTCACCAATCGCCCCCAATGCTCGAATGGCCACCGTTCGTCGCTGGGCGTCGTCGGATTGGCGGAGCTTCTGAAGAGACCCGACCGCGGACTTGGCCTTGAGCGTGCCCAAGCTGCTGCAGGCGACCGTGACGACGCCCGACTCTGGATCCTCAAGCAGACCGACCAGACTCTCGATAACCTTGGGATCCGAAACTCGCGAAGCAGCCCGGGCTGCATTGGTACGCACAGCAGCGACATCGTCCTTCAAAGCGGACACCAACGTCTCCACCACGTCTGGCGTGGCAGCAGCCGCGCGGTTGACCCTGCGATAGCTGGTCCGGGCGTATCCATAACCCCCGAGCGATTGGACAGACGCCGCGCGGACCTTCGGATCAGGGTCCTTTGCGGCGGCAACCAATGCTCGAACCGCTTCACCATCGTCTAGGCGGCCCGCCAGTCCGAGACACGCGGCCACGCGAACCGTGGCGTCCGAGTGGTCCAGCAAGGGAGTGAGAAGATCAACGGCATTGGATCGAGCAGCCAACGCGTGAATGACCGCCTCCGTCTCCGATTTGAAAACCGGCAAGTTGGACAAGTAAGTGCTATGGGAATAGCCGTTTGACTGGGGCGACTGTTTTTCCGGCCGGACAATTACGATCGGAGATGGCGTGGCTGACGAGCTTCGCGAATAAGTCGTGGACCGGAGCTGGTCGAGTAGTTGTTGATCCAAGAAGAACGCGTCGGTCTTGGGTAACACAACCCCTTGCGAGTTGTCGGAATCGGCGTCGAGCTCAAGTAGGTTCCGCAGCGCCGGCAAATTGAGTGCGTTCAAACCGCCGAATACCTCGGCCACCTTCACGGACGGATCAAACTTCGAGGCCCGAATGCGAGGATCGAGATTGGCAAGCGACTGCTCGCGCAAGTCAATCTTGAATTCGGAATCACCGATGCGACCTTCGAGCACAAAGCGATTGTCCAAGTTGGCACCCCGTCGTAACTGCGTCACCGGGAACTCCAGCCAACCTTCCACGAGCTGGCCAGGCGGCAGCGTTCCCTTGCCCAAATTCTTTAAATCGCGGCTGTATCGAACTCGCATCGCCGTCTCGGATGCAAAGCCGGTGTAAACCCGATGGCTGGAGTAACGGCGTTTCCCTTGATCGACCGGCCCCGCTTCATCATCGTCGATTAGGAGCCGGATGGCGGATTCGTCGTAAGAGAGTTCCGATCCGCCCGTGTTCTCAATGGTCATGCGTGCGAACAGGTAGCCCTCATTTCCCTGCAAACTGAACTGGATCGAATCGACATTCACGTCAACGCCCGGTGCGACGACCGTCGGCGCATCGGGCGCAGCCTCCGCTTCATCCGTTTGCGATTGCAGGTGATTGGCGAGCACCCACCCTCGCTTCGTTCCCCCATCGGTCTTGAAGGAAATCGCAACCCATCCACCGCGTCGCTCCAGCACTTCAAAGCGATCGCCAGATTGAACATGGCCAATCACGTCGTCCTTGACCTTCACCGCCGCCGTCTCACTTGTGACAACGACTTCCTCGGCACCTGCTCTCGGCGAACCAACACTGACCGACGCCGCCGCTCCGAACAGCGCAAAGACCACAACAAACGACGCACGGGTTGGTAGATTTCGGAACATCATGGATTTCCCTAGAGTCATGACTGGTCGGGATGGACGAGAGATTCATTGACAGGTGCCCCTTCCGTTATAAGAGACCGCGGCATTGATTTGGTGCGCCGCGAAGCGAAAACATGCTCAGTCGCTCAGATCGCTTCGCCGATCTTGCCGCAACGACCGCCGGGCGGAGGGTGGGAAAAAGAGGTCCGACAGCGGAACTGCCAAACCCCGGGGGCCTCGGCGGCGGACTTTGGCGTCTGCCACCTGCTCCCGACACGCTTTGGATCGGCAGCTTTCGTCCTATCAAATCGCTAATGCGTCATGGCATAGATGGCCAAGTTCAACGCGAGTTGGCGGCCGTCCTCGGGGGAAACGCCACGTCCTCGATTACAACGATTCTCCATGCTGAAGGCGCAACACAACCCGTCTTCGCACATCACGCTCACCAGACGATCCTGGTAGTACAAACCTTCGAAATGCACGTCGACGTTTCGATGCAGACTGCGGACGCGTTCGATCCGGTAGAACGAACGATAGATGGGATGATCGTACTGCAAGACCTTGGTTTCGGTCCCCGGAAACAACCTCGCCATCTCGCGCCGCCAAGCCTTGGGGAACGCCGGATTGGTGCAACAGCCCGAAACAAACAAAAAGCCGCCATGCTCGAGGTAGACCCGCAAACTATCAAGTTCCTCGTCACCGAGCACGAAATCGTTGTGGCCGTTCATGAACAGGAAGGGCGTTTCGAAAAGTTGCGGATCCGTAAAAGCGATTCGCTCTTCATCGCCGATGCGAATCGTCGAGACCTCCGAAACCAACTTGGCGAGGTTTCGCCCCACGCCGCTGCAATCGTTCCCGCTATTGCGGCTGTACTTGATCCGTCCCATGAAAAAAGACGCTGTTGGATCGCTTGGGGCAGTACCGCCCGGGGCAGTATCGCTCGGGCCCCGGCCCGACTGGGCCAGCACTACATTGGAGTGGTGCAGGGCAGTGGCGACAACCGTGGCCAGCAGCAGCCACGAGAGTCGAGGTAGACGGAGCGTTTTCATCGTTGTTTCCCAAAAGGCGATTTCGCAATAGTTCTTATCTTGGGCACTTGATCAGTCTACAACGTTCCCCACAGCTTTCGACACAACCATTCCGCGGAGATGCATGTCAGCAGCAAGGCGAGCATCCAACCATTCACACCGGCCGGCAGTGCGTAGTTGACTTCCACCTGCGGCGGCTCCTCGGGATCCAGGAACTCATCGAGGCGAGTTTGCAAATCTTCCGCCGTCTCCGCTTCCACGGCCAAACCTCCGCTGATGCCCGCAAGCTGCCGCAGCGTTTCCATGTTGCGCGATGTCGACGCCAATTCCGCCTGCGTGTCACGGACCGTGATTTCACGACTGGCGAGAAACCGATTGCCCGGACCCACCAAGGTCGCGGTGAACAGGCCACTGGATTCCGCCGTGAAACTGGCACTCGCTTGACCACCAGCGGAAAGCTCGATTGGCAGGTCGAGCACATCTTGCTGCTCAGGATCCTGGACAATCAGGCGCACGCGAGACCTTTCCGGCTGGGCCTCGCCGGCCAGTTCTCGGTATTCGATCAACAATCCCACCTCTTCGCCCGGGGAAGGGGACAAATCGGTCGGCGTGATCGTTACTACCTCGCGGCCGGATTCCGCGAGGTAGCGCAATAGTTGTCGCCAGAAACGGTCAAAATGCTCGGTCTTGCTTTCGCGGGCCAAACGCCACCGCCACAGGTTTTGCATGCAGAGGACCGAGGCCAATCCGTTGCCGTAACGCTGCGAAGCCATGAGGACCGAACCGGAATCAGTCTTGAGCCAGACTTCGGCACCCGGCTTGACCCCTTCAACGGTAGCGGGATAGCTGAACGGTGGCAACTTGCGCCATGGTTCTCGCGTCTCGGACTCTTCGCTTAGCTGGAACACCGGATGTGCCAATGCAGCCGGCGTCAGCCGTATTTTGAATCGTTTGTTTCGCAGCGTCGGGGGCACGACGGCAAACCGAACGGGCAACAGCTCTTCCAACCGGCTATCGCGCCACGACGCATTGAATGTCTGCGGCCCGCCAATCATCAGCACGCCTCCGCCAAGTTCACTGCAGAATCTCGCGAGAAGCTGCTGCTGGTGCGGCGTCAAGTCACCCGGACGGAGATTCGATAGAACCACGACCCGAAACCCACCTAAATCTTCCAGGTTGCCGGGGAATCCATTCACGAGATCAACATCGCTTTGCACATTCTCGAAGAACTTGGATGTGCTTGCCGTTCGACTCAAGCCCGACAAGCGGATAGTCGGATCGCTGCTGACAGCCAAGGTCGCGAACTTGTAGTCCCAAGTCAAACCGCCTTGCACGTAGAGCACGCGAATCTCGCTCGATGACACGACGCGCACGACGGCTGCTGCTTCGGCCGTGGCCAGGGCAACGGACTGATCGGCGGGTTGCATGACACGCACGGTGTAAGTGTTCGCTGCTTCGACGTCGGCCGCGACGTCGAAACTCTCGATCCAGGTCCGCGGCCCCGCGAAGCCCTTGATCGTTCGTCGTTCCACGAGCTGACCATTCCTCATCAATAGCAGTGTGAGCGCGGGAATCTCTTGACCGGTGGCCCGCAAGCGTGCGGCCACGCGAAATCTCTGTCCCGGCTCAACAAGCGGCGGCGCATCGACTCCGTCGATCATCACGACTCGCCCGCCCGCTTGACTTCCAAAGCCCACGCTGACGATCGGCACCCCGTGCGTCACCAATGCCGCAACCGCACGAGATTGGTCGGCCGGATTGGTGACGATGCCGTCGGTCAACGCAATCGCTACCAACGGCGGTGACTCGCTGCCGAGCACGGCTTGCACAATCGCCCGGCCGAGATTCGTCGCAGGCCCGTCTGGATTAGCTGCTGCAATCTCTTCGCCACTGGCCTCTCGGGCATCGTCGGCGAAAAGAATGGGCCGGATTCTCAGTCGCGTCTGGTCAACGGCGGGCAGAACGACGTCGCGAGCGAACTCAACCGCTTGCTCATACCGCGTTTGCTCGCCTTCACGGACGGACATGCTTTCGCTACGGTCAATCAAAATCGCCACCTGGTCGCGAATCGTCTCATCCTGATCGGGTGATGTCCAAACGGGGCGTGCCACAATCAACATCAGGGCGAACAGGAAGACGACTCGAAACCCCAGCAACAACGCAAGACGACGCACGTCGACGCCGCCGCGGCGGAGCTGCACCGCAAACCACAGCAACGCTGCAACGACGACAACAACGCCGAAAAAAATGGCAGACGGAAGCTGAAATTCGAGCTCACTCATTCAATTTCTGTTTCGCAAAGACTGCTCGGACCGGAAGTTCCTAAGAGCCCGACACACGGCCTTGCTCACGGCTTCTCCGAAAGGACTTCGAAATACTTCTGGATCGATTCACGGTAAGCAGGTGCAAAACGACCGGGATCGATTTGCAGCGCCGCGTCAGGTTCATCCGGAATCTCCGGTTGCATCACCAAGTCTTGTTGAAGCGTTTGAATCCGCTCGCGAAGTTGCTGCAGCGTTTTCATATCCACCGGCGACGTGGGATCCTTGAGGCGTTCATCCAACTGGCTGACCACCGCGCGACTGTTATCGTTGTATCCGTACTGCGAACGAATCCCGGCAACGATGTCGGCCACGCCACCTTGCTGCAGCGACTGCCGCGCGTCGGGTGTCAGGGTGCCTTGCTGATCACGGCGAGCGGCCGACTCCAGCTGTGCGAGCCCACGATCAATCGCTTCCTTGCCATCGGCGAGGAGCGAGTCGCGTCGACCGTCGCGGCCCGCGGACATGGAACCGGGCGGTCCGCCCGGGCCCGGCGGGGACGGTGCGCCAAGTTGCTCGGCCAAACGCTGAAGTTGCTGCTGCAGGGCTCGTGCCGACGAGGACGTTTGCGCACCATTGTCGGCTTCGGCGAGACGGTCGCTGGCAGCTTCAAGCTGCTGCTCGGGGCTCTTGCTGCCACCGCTCGGCTGCCCCGAAGGCTGAGCTCCGGGGCTCTGGCTTCCGGGACTCTGGCTTCCGGGTGATTCCCCGGGCGACTCCATCGGCGGTCGCTGAGGCGAATTGGACGCTGACTGGGAACCGGAAGACGACGATGGAGACCCGCCTTGCGAACCGCCCGCGCTCGAGGCGGCGGCATTCTGACCGGCCATTTGACAGGCCTTCGAGCCAACGCTTTTACATTGACTCGCTGTTTGTTGTCGCTGTTCGGCGGTCACATCGTTCGGATGCTTGGCGAAATCATCAAGACGTTGGTTCAGCTTCTCGAGCATCTCACGTACGGCTTGCTTTTCAGTGATCCCCGCCTGCTGCTGTTGCGCCTCGAGTGCCCCATCGAGCCGTTCAAGCTCTTGCGCTGCATTATTCGCCCAGTTCGAGGCACTCTCGTCATTGGCATTGAGCGCCTGGGTCGTCTGACGCATCGCCGAACGGGCCGATTGACACTCGCTCGCGGTTGGTTTGAACGCATCAGGATGCTTGTCCATTGCCTGCTGAAGTTGCTCCTCGAGGGAGAGCTGTTGTTGGGCGAGCGACGGAAACTTTTCTTTCTGACTGCGGTCTGCAAACGCCTCTTGCTCGATCGCACGTTGTTCCAAGAGAGCCTCTTGCACGGATTGACGAGCCGATCGAAGGCCCTCTTCACGCTGTCTCATCTGTGAAAGCTGCGAAGCGATCTGCTGCTGATCGAGCCTCGAGCCCTGGTCCGCCCGATCTTTGGCAAGCGCATCGGAAAGCTGATCAAGCGACTGCCCGAGGCCACGCGCCACTTGTGAGCGTTCGTCATCACTACCCGCCCCATCCATCGCATCGCATTGACCAACGATCCCGCTCGCGGTCTTAGGCGAAAGCCGTTTCGACAGTTCCGTCGGCCGTTTCCCCGCGGCTTCCTCCGCTGCGCGTTGACGGAGCTGTGCAACGAGATCTCTCGTTTCCTTCGTCGTCTTACGAAGGTCCGCCGAAGTGCCTTGTTCCGGCCGCTCTTGTATTTCCCGATACGCTTGACGATTGGCCTCGAGTCGCTCTTGAAGCGTCTGCGACTGGGCTAACCCCTGGGCCATCTGCCGTGCGTTCATTTCTTCGGCAAGTTGCTGCAAACGTTGATAGGCCTGGTCGGTGGCCTGAGGTGCCGAAGAGCTTGAGGATTCAAGTTGTTCAGCCGCACGAGCCAGAGCATCCGTGGCCTTCGCGCCGAGCGTTTTCAAATCTCGAAACGCGGAAGGATGTGTCTCACGAGCGGCCTCAAGCTGCTGCTGAAGCCCGCGTTGCTGCCCGGCTAGCGGGGGCAACGACTCGGGCCGAGCGAGTCGCGCCTGGTCGGCAAGCTGCCGCTGATCGGCCGCCAATTCCTCGAGTCGCGTGGCCGCCGCAGCCGTGTCACGAGCTTCGACTACCAATTCTTCGAGCAACTTTGCGAACTCAGGATCGGCTGGAGTTGCGCCTTGCAACCTTTCCCTTTCGATCTGGTCCAAAGTTGACTCCGCAAAGGCCTCAGGATGATCTCGAACCAGGCTCGCGAGTTCTCGACGTGCCTGGGCCAATTTCATCAGCGCCGACCGCTCGGAATCCCTGGCCGACGTCAGATCCCGTTCCTTCAGCGTCGATTCAGCGCGATCAAGTTCTTCGCCTGCCGATCCGATGGCCGCGGTGAAGGGCTCCATGACATCGGGCTCAAGCCATGCTTGCAGATCGCTCGGGAACCGACTTGCAGCCTTTTCGATTTGATCTTCCTGATCGGCCAGGGCGTCCATCCGGCGGGACGGTTGGGAGTCGCGATCATCCGCTAACGCGTCCGTCTGGCGAATCACGGCCTGCTGTCGCTCGATCAAGTCGGTCATCTGCTCGAGCTTCTCGTAAGCCGGTTCGGGAAGGCTTTCGAGTTGATCACGCGAGGGAACGATTTCCACAAAGTAGCCAACGGACTCGTACTGCCGCTTATCATCCGCAACCGCGATAGCCCGGTAATGGACCAGATCCCAATCGTCCAATTGAAGCTCGACGGGCCTGAGCACGGGCTGAAACACGGCGTAA
>JARFQX010000622.1 GCA_029287555.1 Rubripirellula sp.
AGATGGCCTCCCTTGTCGTCGTGCTGGCACGTCCCTGTGTAGCGGCCACGACGAATCAATACTCGCGCGTCAAACGTTCCCATGCTGGGAATCCAAAATGAATCCAGCGTGATGACTGGTGTGTTGCCCGACCACAAGATGGTCAACTCCAACGGAACTTCGCTGTCAACATCGCCGTACTTGATGCGAGCTGTCAACCGATACATGTCTTGCTGAGGAAGCTTCTCGCACTTGCTGATCGTGTACTCTTCCGTCTTCGGCGCCATGTCTTCCTTGCCGTCGATCGTGAACTTTCCGGCAAAGGTGGCGCCGCTCAAGTAAGCCGCCAACTTCTTTTCACGCTCCTTCACTTGGGCGGCACTTGGATCCGCATCCGGCGGCGTGGTCTCGCTCTGAGGCCCGTCAACGGTCGACGTTTCGGTCGGTGGTTGGGCGATTGCCGGGCCCATGCCGAAGGGGACCGTCAACAGGAACCCCAGCGTCACGATAATGATTCGATGCATGTTTGTTGCTCCTTCGCGGGTGGCTCTCTCGTCGGGGCATTTTCTTCGTCGGCGTGCCCGACGCCAAGATAACGCGCACATCATTGCCCCGATCGGGATCGTATCGAGAATGGTTTCGCACCGCCATTCTAGTGGATCGCATGTCTCCAGAAAGTCGAGATAATGGCAGAGCGGGATCCTTTGCGTATCGCTTCCTGACGACGCCTCTTTGGCTTAAGGGGGAGTGGGATGTCGTTGCTCCGGATCTAATGAAGGAAAT
Source organism: Rubripirellula sp. (assembly GCA_029287555.1). GTDB lineage: Bacteria > Planctomycetota > Planctomycetia > Pirellulales > Pirellulaceae > Rubripirellula. The sequence continues at coordinate 763 of JARFQX010000622.1, forward strand.
CTGCACGGCAATCACGGTTCTTGGATTGCGTGTTGGTTGTCTGACGGACCATACTAAGGCAAGGTTGAGCCGAAGCTGGTCACGCAGGCGGAGGTGGCGTCCTGCGCAACGTCCAGTGCCGTCCGAATCATCTTTGTCGCCGGTCGTTTACTTATTGCTCTCTCTCTCTAGGTACTCCCCTGATGCGATCTCTTCTCTGTGTCCTGTCGTTGGTTGTTTGTTCGATGAGCCTGCTCGCTTTGCCCGGATGTGGAGGCAAAGAGGAGGCCGCCGTGGCGCCACGCACGGCGGACGAGGTCGAGGCTTACAAGGCGGAGGTCTACGCGGCGGAAGAGGAGGAGCAAGCTGAGCTGGAAGACGAAGACCAATAGTTCGGAAAGTCTCATGCCGGCATTCTCTTTCCTTTTTCTCTTTCTCTTTTACTAACAGCCAGGTGTCCCATGAAGATTCGCGTCAACCAGGTACCTCGCGTCGGCTTCACGCTCGTCGAGCTGCTGGTCGTCATCGCGATCATTGGTGTGCTCGTTGGACTGCTGCTTCCAGCCGTGCAGGCGGCGCGGGAAGCGGCGAGACGAATGAGTTGCAGCAATAATTTCAAGCAGATTGGTCTTGCCCTTCACAATTATCATTCCTCGTTCAAGCGACTGCCTCAGAACGGCACGGGACCTACCAACGAGTTCAATAATGCCTGTTGCGCCGATGCGGTGACGGGCACGAACGCCCCGCCTCCAGTCGCCTTTACCAGGCACGCGCTCAGTTGGCTCGTTGGCATCACGCCCTACATCGAGCAACAAGCGGTTTGGGAAGAGATTTCGAATCAGCACCAGGATGATAATGGATTGTGGTGGCCAGCCTTTGGTCCCGCTCCCTACACCGTTGACTACCGGGCATGGAACGTTGACATTCCCACTTACCGCTGTCCGAGCGATCCGGGACGCGGACTTCCGGCGCTGGGGCGAACAAACTACGCGGGCTGCCTGGGCGATAGCGCCTGGCGGATCCAATGGGGCGTCAGTTACTTCCAGGGCAATCAGAGTCGCTGGCGCTACAAGGACAATAGCGGCCGGATGCAGCAGGTTCGCGGCTCAGTACGCGGTGTTTTTGTGCCTCGAGAGGAGATGAAGTTCCGCGATATCCTCGATGGCCTGTCGAACACGATCATGGGCGGCGAGATTGCAACCGATCTTGGCGATCGTGCTATCTTCTCGACCGGCTCGCGGGCCAACGGGCGAGACAACATTTTGAACAATCCGAAATATTGCGAGGACCAGGGCCAGATCGATCCGGAGCGGCCCCTGTTTTGGTCCGGCACCGGAGTCAACTACACCGCTGCTGCCACCATGCGAGGTTATCGCTGGGCTGACAATCGGCCCTTGTACACCTGCTTCAATACCATCTTGCCGCCCAACCGCGAAATCTGTTTGACCAACAATCATGGTGGACACGGCATCGTACCGCCGAGTAGCCGACACCAGGGAGGCTGTCATATCCTGATGGCCGACGGCGCGGTGGTCTTCATGACCGACTCGGTCGAAGCCGGGGATGCTCGGGCACCGGTTCCCTACTTCCGCAACAACAATAACCAGAGTGGTGTTGGAGAGGAAAGCCCCTACGGACTGTGGGGCGCACTGGGAACGCGCGCGATGAGGGAAACCATCGAGGAATCGCTGAACCAGTAGCATTTGAACCAGTCGCGTTTCCGTTTGCCGCGTTAAGGCTCATGCAAGATCGCTTCGGCTCACCACAGGTCGAGGCGATCCCGTTTTCCGGCTTCGCAATCGTTACGATCTCACCTTGTCCGCGAACTCGACGCGACGTCGGTTGCGCCCGCGACCGATCATCGCGAACGACCACTCCGATTGGATCGCCTCGTCGGAATTTGCAAATTCGCGAATCATCCATCCTCGTCGGGCCGCCGGCGAACTGGGGGGAGGCGAGCGACGGCGACGACGGATGCGATCCTCGTCGACGAGGCGAAGCTCCGGCCGCCCTTCCATCAATTGATAGAAGTAGCCGTCGGGTGACAGTTCGTGATAGCGGAGGTCAACCTTCTTGCGTGCGGCCCAGTCAGCTTCTCGGCCAAGTTGGTCAATCATCCACCGCTTGGTCAGCCAATCGACGCGACCAACGGCTCGCGAAACGTCGTTGGCGTCTCGACGAAAGTCGATCACGGCATCAAGCAGTTCCTTCCAACGCTTCAGCACCGTCGGGGCCTCACCTCGCATGTTGGCCGGCGTTGCCTCGACGAACGATTGTGCGGCGAGCAGATAAGCCCGCTGCAAATCGATTGCCGACATCTCGCCCTGATCGGTTGGCACACGCGCGATCAGGTTCCAGTCGCTTGCCAGGCGATGCAGCGATTGCAGCGGCCGTTTGATCTGGGGCAATCCAGCGGTTTGGCCTGATTCAATCATGTCGAGCAACAGGGAAGTCGATCCCACTTTCACGTATTCGGCCAAGTCAGAGAGATTCGAATCGGAAAGCCCAATTTGAAGCCTCTGGCGCGCTTGGAACATCTGCCGGGTGGAGGCGAGTGACATGAAGGACTTGGCGCAGAATTGACCCAGCCAATGACCGTAAACGAAAATCGGGCGTTCTCCCCGGAAGCCACCCATGTCGGCGAGCGAGTCGGTCACCATCGCTTTGGCGCTCATCTGGTAACGACCCTCGTGATCAAGATTGCCCGATCCGCACAACGCCACGCGGGAAATCAAGAACCCTGTCAGGTGGCGACGCTGTCTTCGAAACGCCACATTGCGAGCCACGAACCGCAACATCAGCACCGTCGGTAAATGAATCACCCTCAACAGCGTGATCATGACTTTGGACAGCCAAGCCGGCACCAACTCAAAGAGTTCCTGCGGCTCGTGAATCGGGACTCGATCGCTTCGAAGCCACCTGCAAAGTGACATGACAGCCAGAATCATTCCCATCACCGGAATCGAGATGACCAAGGATAGGATTTGCATCAGCCAGAGCACCCCAATCAGCGCTCGGTAGATCCAAATCCCCAATCCGCTGGCCACCTCCGCTTCGTAGTTCTCCTGGCAGCCGTAGACGTGTCCCAGAGCGTCGCTGCTGTTCTTGAGCACACGGAGGTCGAAGCTCGTCTCCGAGTCCGCCGCCGCCTCCGCGGCGAGCGCGTCGGTCGAACGCTGGCAGGCAAGCAGTTCGTCGGGGCTTGTCACCTCGGGGGTCGCAAACTCAACCAGGCCACCTGGGGATGCGTGCATCGATGGGTGAGACTCGAACGTGACGGCGCCGCCGCTGGCCAAGAACATCTGCTCATGGTCAAACAGTCCGGCGGCCGTGGGTTGGTCCCGGCGGATCGCTTCGCAAAGCTGCGTGAAGACCATCCGCGAAGGCGGCAGATCGGCGCGCTCGAGATTCTGGACGTCGGCGACCAACGTCGCATATTCCGTTTCCATGCCAATCAGACGCGACACAAGCGGCCTTCGCGGCATCGCCGCACGGAGCGGCGGCGTGGTGTGGGCGACGGGGCGAAATCCTGCCTGGTTGACTTGATCGCCAATCGCCCTGTCCGAGTCGCTTCGTCGGCCGTCCATCATCACCGGGTCTCAAACGAGAAAAAGCGAATGCCCGCAGCTCGCGATCGATGGCAAGCCGCAGCCTATCAGTGTAGCTGGAAGTGGCGAGTGGCGAGTGGCGAGTGGCGAGTGGCGAGAGGCGAGAGGCGAGAGGCGAGAGGCGAGAGGCGAGAGGCGAGAGGCGAGAGGCGAGAGGCGAGAGGCGAGAGGCGAGTGGCGAGAGGCGAGAGGCGAGAGGCGAGAGGCGAGAGGCGAGAGGCGAGAGGCGAGAGGCGAGAGTCGAGAGGCGAGAGGCGAGAGGCGAGAGGCGAGAGGCCT
>JARFQX010000599.1 GCA_029287555.1 Rubripirellula sp.
GCTTCTTTGGCCCTGCTCGTGGCATTCGGCGTCTACTTTTACCGCTGCTTGCGCCCCCTCCTCTCGAGCTCGATTCGTCCGGAGTACGCCGCCAGGTCGCTCGAGCGCGACATGCCGGATCTTCGACAGGCTTTGACCAGCTACGTCACACTGCGACGAGATCGAGAAGCCGGCGACCTGCGAAGCCGTGTGGTTCGATCAATCGGAGCCTCCACGGCAAGTCAGTTGCGAAAGCATGACGCGTTGCCAATGGAGGCAACGGGAACCTTGAGATGGTGGGTGGTCACCGCAGTGGCTTTGGCGATCCTTGTGGGCTACGCCGCCCTTTCCCCGAAAGACACGCTGCAATCGGCCGCACGGCTCGCCGCACCGTTGGCGTCGATTGAAGCTCCGCATCGCGTCTCGATACGCGATGTCGAGCCAGGAAACGCGGATGCCATCGCCGGACGGTCGTTAGAAATCTCCGCGTTGATCGAAGGGATGCGCAACGGGGAAGAGGCGACTTGCATTTGGGATCTGCCGGCCGGGCGGCAGAGGTTCGCACTTTCGCAAGATCCGGAGACCGGGCGTCACGCTGGGACAATGGAACTTCCACATTCGGCCAGCGGAACGGTGATCTATTCCATCTCAGCAGGTGATGCATCCGCTGGTCCCTACACCCTTCGTGTCCAGGATGTTCCCGTTGTTGCTCTGGAGTCAATTCACTACACGCCGCCCAAGTACACCGGGCAAACCCCCTACACCAGCAGCAGCGCCGCCATCACGGCAGTCGATGGAACGACCGTGAGGATCCTGGCAAACACCAATCGGGCCGTCTCGAGAGCAAAGATCGAGTTCAATCCCCGGCCGATCGGTGACCGCATGCAAGCCACCGCCGGGGCGAACGAAATGGAAATCGATTCATCCGGTACTTCCATGTTCGTCACCTTCCCGCTGCGCAGTGCGCGGGGTCGATCGGCGGCGGTCGAACTCGAAAACTATCGGATCCTCGTCTGGGACCCCGCCGGCCAAGGCAACCCCGACCCGATCATCTATCCGATTCGCGTCATCCCCGATCTGGCGCCCGAGGTAGCGATCACCGTCCCGGCCTCGTCGCCGAAGGAAGTGCCGATCGATGCCCAGCAGATCATTGAAGTTCACGCATCGGATCCTGACTTTGGACTCAAGTCCGTGTCGCTCGAGATCCGTGCCGGGATCGACCTGGTGGACCAACCCGTTCTTTGGAGCAGCGAGGCGGGCGAAAAAGGTCATCAAGTGACGGAGTTTCCGTTGCGACCGTCGGAGTTGCAGTTGCGAATCGGCGACACCGTGCAAGTGGTTGCCGCCGCGGCGGACAATCGAGCGAGCGAAGTCGACCCCAACGTGGAAGCGAATGTCGTTCGCACCGACCCGGTCACCCTCAAGATCGTGGCCAGCTCCGGATCGCTGCCCGAGGAAAACGATCCCAACGCGGACGGTCTATCCAGCCCCAAGGACGAGTCGTCCCAAGACGATGAAACCGACGGCCAATCGGGTGACTCGGGACAAGAGCAAGCTGGCGGTGGTGGCTCCGGGCGGGGGTCCAAACAACAAGGCGAAGGCGATCAAGGCGAAGGAGGCGGCCAAGGCGCAGGCGGCGAATCGTCGGAACAACAGTCGTCCGAACAAGACGCCGGTGGGGCAGAGGGATCAAATCAGCAAGATGACTCGGCCGGTGGCGCGGGAACCAAAGGTCAGGGCGAAGCTTCCGCCGAGTCGACGCCATCGGGTGACTCTCCGAGCGGCGAGCAGTCCCCAGGCCAAACGGGCCAAGGCGATCAGCAAGAAGATGGCTCCGGACAACAGCAGCCACCTCAGCCGGGCGACGGGAGCGAACAGCAACCCGGCGAGGCGGCGGAAGCCGGTGGTCAGGACGCGGGGGGTCAAGGCGCGGGGGGCGAAACCGACGCCGGCGGTCAGTCTTCCGAGGGCGGTCAGCAGAGTCCGTCGAACGGTAAAGGTGGTGCGAACACCGATGCAGGGGGCCAGTCGGAGTCGCGTCCCGGTTCGGAAGGGGGCGATGCGGCTCAACCAAAACCCGGTTCGCAACAGCGATCCGGGGAAGCCGCCGATGGAGCCGAACCCTCGTCAGCCAAACCGGGCGGAGAAGAAGCACAAGGTGCTCAACCCAAACAGGCTCCCGGGCACGACGGCGAGACCTTCGAGCGTATCCGCGAATTCCTTGAGAAGAATCGTGACGCACAACGTGGCACGCCTCAAGAAAGTGGCGGAGATGCTTCACAGGAAGATCGAGGGCAACGAACCGATGGAGAAAGTCAATCCTCGAACCAATCGCCTTCCGATTCCGGGCGTGATGCCGGTAGCAACCAATCACCTGCCCCCGATCCGACTGCCCAAGGTGACGCGACTGCCCAAGGTGACGCGACTGCCCAAGGTGACGCGGCGAGAGGCGATCAGCAGCCGGGAGACGGCCGACCGAAAGACCAACCAGACGGTTCCCAAGACTCCGAAAGCCAGCAGGGCAGCGGATCGGAAGCGACCGCGGGCGATCGCGACACCCAACAACCCTCTGGCCAGGGAGAACCAGATGGCGCAGAGGGAGCCGGCCAGAAGGGATCGGCGGACGCCTCGGCGCAGCAGCGAACCCAATCAGCCGACCAACCGGACTCCGGGGGGGCCGGCGAGAGTGGTGAACAGGCCTCCGGGGACCCATCCTCGGCCTCGCAAGCGAGCGAACAGTCCGAAGGAGAGACCCGATCCGGCGGCAGCGAAGGCCAAACGGCCTCGCCACAAACTGGTCAGGCAGGCGACCCCAACACAACCGCCAAATCCTCTTCGACCGGGTCCGGTGAAACGGGCGAGAGCGGGGAAGCGGGTGACGAAACCGCACCTCCCCCTGACCCCGCCAATCTCGAGTACACCAAGGAGGCAACCGATTTGGTGCTGGACTACCTCGAACAAACACGCGAGGCCCCCGACCCCGAGCTCCTCGAAGATCTGCAGTGGAGCAAGGAAGACTTGCAGCGATTCGCCGATCGTTGGCGAAACATCCGTGAAATGCCCGACCAACCGGGTGCTCAGGGACAAGCGGACGTGGAAGAAG
>JARFQX010000658.1 GCA_029287555.1 Rubripirellula sp.
TTCTCGCCGCTCGCCACTCGCCACTCACCACTCCTCCTCCCCCACACACCCGCTTCTTCGAGTTGCCCAGTCACGGTGCCCGCCCAGTCACGATTGGCCGCCGGGGAGGCGGGGCTGGGATGCAGGATTCGGGTCACCTTCGCGTCGGATCCAGCGCCGCGCGCCACCCGCAGTAACGCTTGCTCCGCGTACCGGCCGACTCCAACCAGGTGTTTCGGGCGGAGCAAGCTCAGCAAGGATTCGAGATGTCGATCACACGCTTCACTGAGCGCCGCTCGCTCGTCGATTCCAAGTTTGTCCGGAGTACGATTCCGGGCCGACTCTTCCATGAACACCAGGGGGCAGTAGTTGGCGACAAAATGTCTAGCGAAGAACTTGTCGGCGGTCCCGAATCGTTGGCGAAAGAGTCCCCATAGTCGTCTCCCGCTGACTTCACTGCGCTGGCATTGAAAACCTTCGATGGGTCGCTTGGGGTGAACGTCTGCAGGACTCTCGACCGGTTCGTCGATGCCGATCCAGTCGCGGACTACTGCGATTTCGCCGAAGGGCACTCCCGTTTGTGCCATGCCCCAGGGACCGGGATTCATCCCCATCAATAAGACGTCGACACCTCGGGGGTTGGCTCGCAACAAGTAACGTCGATGGGCCTGCCAGGCATATTGCAGCGGGTTGTAGACATGCGTCACTGGTTTGCCGAACGTCAAGGCTGCGACTTCGTCCGACAACCTCGCGGCGGCGTCGATCAGTTGTTGATGGATGGTGTGCACGATGTTCGACCCTCGATTCTAAACGCCGAGGTATTCTTCGATGGCATCGTAAATCACTTCCGTCGAGGGCATCTGGCCCGTCCATCGATTGAGACACCGCTGCAACGTACCGACCCGCCGTTCGTCTTCGCCGATGACTCGATAGCCAAGTTCCCGGATCGTTGCCAGTTCCTCGTGACCCTCAGTCAAGTCGATCACCAGCGTTGCACCCTCGTTGGCCGGCCATTCCTCCGCATCCAACTCGAGTGGTTCAGTCGCTGCATGATTGATCACGATCACGTCTGCTTGGCTGACCAATTCGATGATCTCCGGTGGTGTTGTCGCATGTTCCTGGAAACCTTCGCCGCTCGCGGCAGCGTGGGAATTACGGTCGCCGATCCAAATCCGCGTTTGCCCGTCGTGACGCGAGATTTGTTCGTCAACCCAATGCTTTTGTTCGAATTCGCCGACGAACCGAAGTTCCCCATCGCGGAACAGGCAGTCGATCGTGGAAGGATCCGATCCGGTCCGTTGCGAGTACCACTGCTGGGCTTCCGCGGCGAGCGACCGATCGATGAGCACGCCATTGATTCCGGTGACCGCAAAACCTTCGAGCGCCGCGGCCACGTCGCATGGCAGGACGTCAAAGGAGAGAACTCGCCAATCGAGCCGCAACGATCTCAGCGCGCGTTCGGTCGCAAATTGGGCCGGGTTGCCGGCAATCGGATGACCAATCACGACGACGATAGGTTCGGTAGTACCGTCCATGATGAGAGCGACAGAGGGGGAATCGCATGTTAAGGTTGGGTGACCTTCGATTACCAGCGATCAAGCGGCGCCTGGGCAATGCATGACTCAACATACCTGACGCCACGGTTGGGTGGTAAGTCCTTGGCGATCGCCACGGTGTGGGTCGCGGTTTGCTTGGCTCCAACGCTTGCGATCGAGCCTTTCGACACATCGGGGGGATTCACCTGGGCGGCGATGACCCGTCTTGGAATCCAGCTCGGAATCGCGTTTGGACTCGCCTCCTCGCTTAGTTGGCTGGCGACGGTATTGAGAAATCGGATCCTTCGAGTCACGGCCCGGATCCTCTTGATCGCTTTTTTCGCGAGCTTGCTTCATCGTTTCGGACCGGGCGACTGGATCCAGCACTCGATCGACTTGGCCGGTTTGTTGATCGTCCAGTCAATCTACTTTTCTCATTGGCGAATCCCTGATTGGCGAAACCCAGACTGGTCGAATTCCGGGACCATCGAGGGAGCGACCGCGGCGAAGGGGCTTCAATACCAGATTTCCGACCTGTTGGCTTTGACCACCGGGATTGCCCTGCTGTTGGGATTGGCCGATCGCTTCGTGGTTCCCGTCGAGGGCCCGTTGTATTGGATTGTCATGCTTGGCGTGTGGTTGTTGATGCCACTCATTGCCGCCTGTGCCGCGCGCGCCTCGCTTGCCGCGGCCCAGGTCACGACACGGCTCCATGTCTTGTCGGCGGTGTGGGTAGCGTCGCTGCTTGGAGTTGGCCTTTGGGTCGCCGAGTGGTTTGTTCAAGGGATCGAAGAGATGGCATTACTTTATTTCTACCTGCTCTTTTTCGGACTCTTTGGAGCGACCGTCTACGTTTTCGGTGTGGCGGGACGCTCGCCGACGACCGGCGCGGTCGGCGAGACGGCACTGGGTGAACCTGGGGATGCGACGGCGGACTAGTGCTTTGTTAGAACTTAAAAACGGGGTTGAACCGGGGCCGGGAAAAGGGGTCAGACGCCAAAAGTGCGAAGCACCCGAAGGGCCGTTCCGGCTTTTGGTGTCTGAACCCTTTTCCCGACAACCCAAAATCCAAGGTTCGTCAAAGCACTAGTTATCCGCCTGTTTCTGCGTTTTCGGTGGAAGTGGTGTTTTGTGGTGGGGGCTGGTTTTTGCGTGTATCATTCGGGGTTGTGCGATAATCTTGCGAGAGCGAGGGGGCGCATG
>JARFQX010000706.1 GCA_029287555.1 Rubripirellula sp.
TAATCCGCTCGATCGCTTCCCACCCGACAAGCAGTGCTGAAATAACAACAATCAGAGCAACCTTCGAGGCCGCGATCCCCTCGGCGCGAGTGTGTCCATAGGGGTGCTCCTCGTCGGCCGGTCGCTGAGCCACTCGCAGAGCAAGCAGCACGATCACCGATGTGATGAAATCGGCAAGTGAGTTGACCGCGTCGGCAATCAGCGCGAACGAATGACCGAAAACTCCGGCAAGAAACTTGACGATTCCCAACGCCAAATTCACGATCAATCCAAGCCACGCTGCCCGGGTGACCTGCTGGTAAAGCGATGCGATGCTCTTCGGATCGGACAACGCACCACGATTTTCGAGGGAAGTGGCAACGCCGCTGGCAGGGAACGACGCTCACAGGTCACGCGGAGTTGACAGGCCACGTGAAAAGGCGTTCGATAGCAACAACCGCCAGGGTGACTGAGGGGACTTGAACCCCCAACCTCCGGAACCACAATCCGATGCTCTAACCAATTGAGCTACAGTCACCGTGATCTACTTGCCCGTCCGATTCCAGTAAACCGCCTCAGCAGCGTCGGGCACGTACTCAGCAAGCAAAATCTATCGATCGACTTCCCATCGGTCAACGGCCACGGGCACCGAGCCGATCGCTCTGACGCCTGTTGGAGCCGCTCAGACACGCTACCTGGCCCTCTGGTTCACTTCCCGGCCCGAGTTGTTCGTTAGCGACGGCAGTTCGTGGCATGCCAATCGGGGCGTCCCGTGATTATCCTTGCTGGGATTGCCCGCCCTATTGATTCTGTTATGAGTGCGAAGAAACGAAAGCAAGCTAGCCGTGGACGTGGGCGTCACCCCGCCTCGAGCGAGACCCGTGCGGGTGACGATCATGCCGATCTCTCGACGCCGACGGGTGGAACGGGACCGACGCCTGCTGTCCGCACGGGGCTGTCGATTTGGGCTGTTTTCCACCTATTTGCCCTGTTTGTTTCGTTCGTCAGCGTGGTCGAACCTTCCTCGCTGCAAGTTCAGTTCTTATCGCTGGTGGACCCATACCTGACCCTGGGGCATTTCGGGGCCGATGATCGACCTGTCTACCTGGCGCATGGCAATGTGTCGGAACAGCCGCACCGACTCCAGATTTCACTCGACGAGATCACGCAGATTGACCAGATCGATAGGTGTGAATGGACGACGATCGGTGCCGGGGATTACGAGGCGTCTGCGGCGCTCCCCGGAGGAGCCGTTTCGGATCGTGTTGCCCGCTGGGTGGCGGTCGCTGCGACGTTGGCCGAAAGCGAACAACCAGGAGTGGTCGCCGAATTGCTGTTGCCAATCGCGCGTCATTTCCCCAAAGCCAAGGCGATTCGCATCGTTCGTTTCCCGACCGATCTCAGCGACGTGACCGCAACCGAGGAATCTCCTTACGTGGCCCGGATTGTCCGGTCCCAGGACACGCTTTCACTGATTCAACTGACGCCCAAACGCCTCAGTTCCAGAGCCATTGACGAAGTGGATGGTCCGACGTCATGAGCTCTTCGAAGAATGATCCGGTAAGCGCTTGGGCCGCCTGGGACCGATTCTGGTTCGCCCCGCGCTCGACCGATCGCATGGCAATGATTCGCGGGCTGCTCTGCCTGGTGGCGGCGGCCTACTTTGCCACGTGCTGGGCCGATGCCGCGTTCTGGTACGGCGGCGGAGGGCCGTTCTCCGCCGAGCGTGTTGCGACGTTTCTTCGCACTGCCGGGCTGGAGGGAGCCGCGGCGTGGATCGTTTCGCCGCTGTTTCTTTTCAAGTCGGCTTGGCTCTACCACCTGTATCTGGCCGTTTCGATCGGTGTGGCTGGCCTGGTCGCATGCGGTCGGGGCGGGCGTCTCGCGCCGTGGGCGCTCTGGTTGCTGCTGGTTGGATGGGCCAACCGAGCGATGATCCTGGCCGGTTTGACCGAAAGCCTGCTCAGTTTAGGACTCTTCGCCTCGGCGATTGCCCCGCCGGGGTCCCTCTGGGCAATTCGCTCCAAGCCGCCGCGATCAACCTCGCAATGGACCGCCGGGTTCTCCCAGCGACTGCTTGCGACCCAGGTGAGCGTTGTCTTGATCGCGACGGCGGCAACCATGCTCGCAGGGCGAGTGTGGTTCAACGGCCTCGGCGCCTACGCGCTGGCAGCACCGTCGCCCGATCGCACGATCGATTGGACCAATACGATTCTCCTCCATCCCCTGGTGCATGAGAGTCTCACACACCTGATGATTGTATCGCTGCCAATTGGGCTGTTGATGTGCTGGATCGAAAGGACGAATCGACTCGGAAAGACGATCCTGTTGTTATGGTGCCTGATCGTCGCATTGCTGGGATCACTTTGGCTCTACGCCGCAACAATGGCCGTCATGGTGATGGCCATCGATCCGATCCAGAAAATGAACCAACAGGTCGACCGCGCCAGCGCGAAGTGAAACTCACTTTGTACGAGCAAGCAAAAGTAGATGGCAGCACGGCGCTTGAGCTTAGCGAGCGTACGGCTGTTGGTAGGGAGTTCCGGGCGAAGCCTGTTGTTGCCAATGGCTGGCCGGCGCGCCGGGTTGCCCCCAGAGGCCAGCATTCCGCGGCGCCGCGGGGGATTGATAAGCACCTTGCATCTGGTTGTCGCCCGAGTCCTGGTAACCGGCCTGCGCCGTACCGCCCAACGACTGCACCGCTTGTGAACCGGGTTGTTGATTCCACATCGAGAAGGCCCGGTCCGACAGCGGGCTTTGCGCACCAGATTGGAGCTCTTGTTGGTGCAGCATTTCGCGGCCCCGATCGATCACACCACGGGTATCTTGACGGATTTCATCCTTGTTAATCTCAATCGTCGTGCGATCGCCATCCCGGCGGATCTTAAACCAACCGGCCATGGATGCACCGACGAGAAGCATGGCGATGACTATCAGGTTGCGCATGGGGTCGAATCCATTCCAACGTCGAAAGTTTTCAAATGATGCCCTCGGCCAAGTCCGATCTTCGCGCGAGAGGGAAATGTCTTGTAGAGAATGCCTCCGTCCATGGCGATACCAGAAGTTTCGCGTGGGCCCACGTGCCCCGGACGGTTCGGGGCGGCGGGCCTGCAGTGGGCGAACCGATTGCCCAGGCCACAACAAGCAACTATCTTGCGATTACTTAACTTCAGTCGCACAGATGGTTTACGCTTTGCCCAAGAGTCACCTCCGGACACCGCTGACGATAGCAAATGCGTTCAGCGAATTTCGTCGAGTGCGCGGTTTCCCGATCACACTCGTAGCCTGGATATTCATGGCTCACGTGGCGGGACCGTTATGCCGTGCCAACGCGGATGAGCTTGCCGGCATGGTGGAAGCCGGATCGATTATCCGCGGCGAGTTCCAACGCTTGGATCTCGACGGCGACCTGAAACTGCATTGGGACGAGTTTCGGTCGATCCACGGCGATCCGCGGGCACGCCAGAGAGACTTTCGACTCTATGACTTGGACGCGAGCGGCTTCCTGACTCGCTCGGAGTTCGCTTGCGTATCCGGACTGGTTGAGCCACACCTGAGAGGGACGATGCCGGACCCCATCGATGCGTTGATCGAGGACGCCGTTGCGGCGCTCGACGAGTCGTACGATCACTGGGATCGCCGGCCCCAGGAGCTTGTCAGCGCGCACGCGTTCGTGAGTAACTTTTTGGCGTCGATTTCACCTGGGCGAAAGCGGTTTGTGACCGGACGGATCATTGGACAAGCTGACCGCAACGCCGATGGCAAGATCAGTCGGACCGAGGCCAGGGAGTTCCTCGAGCAGCAGTTGGGAGTGCGTCTGCGCGATGGACCGCCGCTGCGCGAAGCGACCGGTCGCGTTGTCCGTTACGATCGCTTTCTCGCGACCGACGACAATCGTAACGGTGTCTTGACCCGAAACGAATTCATTCGCAGTTGGTGGAATCCGTCGTCGGCGGCCCAAGACTTTGATGCGGCGGACCGGGACGGAAATGGACACGTGACTTTCGAAGAATACGCACATCCCGAATCAAATCATTACTTCGATCCCGTCGAGTGGTTTCGCCAAGCGGATGAGGACATGGATGCCCGACTCAGCGGCCCCGAGTTGGCAGCTTCAATCGGGCCTGAGCGACGCCACCTGGTGAAATCGACCCTCCGAGCATTTGACACCGATGGAGATGGACTGCTGGCGCTTCACGAGTACCGCGCCTCGATGCTTGCGAGTTACAACTATCCATGGCATCGTCGACCGCTCGACCAGGATCGTGACGGTCAATTATCTTACGATGAGTTTTCATTTGATCCGGGGGAACAGTTTCAACTTCAACGCTGGTACTTCTTCCATCGTTTGGATGCGAATCGTGATGGGCAATTGTCGCTCGACGAATTCGCGTTTCGCCCGCTGGAGCCCGTTTCGATCTGGGCCTTCTCGACAAGTGGAAAAGCGTCGCGTCTGCTCTACCGCAACGGCGAGTTTCCCGAGTGTGGCTTGCCCAGCGTGTCACCCGATGGATCTCAGCTGCTGTTGCATCAGATCCCACTGAGCGGCCCCATCGACAGCCAAATCGTCGCTGTTTCGTTCGACGGAGACCGCGTGCGCGTGCTCGGGAAAGGAATTCGCCCCTCATGGTCGGCCGACGGCAATTCTTTCGTTTGCGAACGTCGATCTCGGGAGGCAGGCATCTGGATGATCGACGCCGGCGGGCGGAGCGGTCGGCGAATCTCGGCGGGAAGGTCTCCGCGTTGGTCTCCCGACGGAACGGAGATCGCTTTCCTAAACGACAACGGCGTCTTGATTTACGAATTGGAGACGGACAAGGTCCGCCCCGTCTTGTTGCGAGAGGACCACCCCTACCAGGACTTGGGAAACGACATCGACTGGTCGCCCGATGGAAATCAATTGGCGATCCTGGGGAACTTTGCCGCCACGAGCCAACTCTTGATCGTCTCATCGCGCGGTCCACAATCGGGCGAGGTTCGAGTCCGCTATTCCTTTGATACCGCGCTGCGGGGCGATCTCCACTGGGCCAACCGCGGCTCGATCTTGCTTGGGGTCCGCGATCCCAAGTCAGGCAAGATCGGGTTGATGATGATTCAACCAGACGGCGAAAACACTCCCGATCCGGTTGAGGCCTTGAGCGAAATCAGCGGGGTAAGGTCCGCTTGCACCACTCCGGATGGCCGATGGTACGTCGCGGTGGTCGAGGAATGAAACAATCGACGGAGCGGGCCGAGTCGATGGCGCAAAGCCGACAAGCCTGAATGGATCACGGTGTCGTAGTACGTCTTCGACGATCACGGTTTGCCCCTTTCGCTGCTCTGGCGTGATTTGTTAGGAAATGGCATTGAGCCGCCGTGGGCGTGCTGGCTGTCAGATCGATCCGCGTTTCACAGCAGTTGTTTCATGCTGGGAGAATACAAAGTTGGCCGATGCACGCGTCACTGTCACGCGCAGCAGCGGCCTTTGCGTGAAGGTGAGTGGTACTACTCGGTTGTGAGCGAGTCGGGGGACGAGTACGTCCGCCGAGACTATTCAGCCGAGAGTTGGGCCGGACCTCCGGAAGGGGCGATCGGTTGGTGGAAGAACCGGATGCCCAAGGCCGACGAAAAGAAGATGGTCCTGGCGCCACCGGAAGTGCTCGTGGATCTGCTGCGGCAGATGGAGCACGTGACGGCGAGGGCAAAGAGCCGCTACCTACTAGCTTTGATGCTCATGCGGCGCAAGGTGCTTCGCCCTGCGACGCCATCGAGCGAGACGCGAGACGGGATCGACTACTTGAGGACAGAAGTGACCGCAACAGGCGACTTGATGGAAGTGCCGGTTTGCACGATCAGTCGAAGTGAATCAGATTCGCTTCGCGAGGAGTTAAACGGACTGCTCTACTGCGAAGCGGAGCCAGGGGAAGCCGACGAGGAAATTGGCGAGTAAGGATTGACGCACGGATGCGAATACTGGGTTGGCTTGGAATGTTATCGCTGCTGTTCGTCTCGGGCGGAGCAACCTGCTCGAGGCGTCAGCCGCCGATGCCGTTTCCACCGCCTCCGGTGGTCTTTGAAGCCGCGCCCTCACTCGAAGAATTGGCCGCCGTCGTCAACCGCACCGAAACGATTCGCCAGCTCAGCAGTAATTCGGCTTCGGTCGAGGTGCTCAGCATGCCGAGCCTTCCACGTCTGAGCGCCACGTTGAACCTGGAACGCGAACGACGATTTCGGCTGCGGGCGAGCCTGCCAATTGTCTTTGCCGGCCTCGACATGGGCAGCAATGACGAGATGTTTTGGTTCGAAGTACCTGAGGGCGTTTCAAAAACGCTGTATTACGCTCGTCATGACCAGTACCGCGAGCAGCTGACGCGGGCGATCCTGCCGGTTGATCCGACCTGGGTGATGGACGCTCTGGGACTGGTGCGACTCGATCCGAGCACCGTGGTTGCCGGACCAATCACTCGAACCGATGGAAAGCTGGAGGTTCGTAACACCATGGCAATGCCCGATGGCGTGTATCAAAGGGTGTGTTTCATTGAGCCCAATGCGGGATACGTCACCGATCAATTCCTGTATGCCCCCAATGGCAACCTCATTGCCAAGAGCAGCGCATCCCAGCACATGTACTATGCGGAGCAACAATGCGCGCTGCCGCATCGGGTGGAGTTGCATCTCGCGCCGGCTGTGGGACCACCCCTTTCGATGCGAATTGAGATCGGGTCCTACGCCGTCAACCAGCTACTTAGTGGCGATCCGCAGCTGTTCACGATGCCCACGTCAGCCGCTCAGTCTGTGGACCTGACAACGCTTGGCAGTGGCGGTTCGCCGGTGGTTCCCACTCCCAACATCTCCACTCCCATCGACTACAGTGCTAGTGTCGACACATCGAGGCCGCTGCGCGGGATGACACGCTAGCGCCTTTCCAAGAATGATGGAAGGCGTCCGCCCCCCCTTTCCGGTTTCCACGACAATGTTGGAAATGCGCTAGCGCGGCAGATCTCGCTCGGCCGTGGCTGTCGTCCCGGCAAAGGCTTCCGCCTTCTGATGATGCAAAAGGCTTAACTCCCCATCACCGATTTGGCGGTAGCATTCCGCCAGCGATTGATGGGCTGCCGGAGCGAGAGCGGGAATCCGTAGGGCTCGCTCGAGATCCGGAATGGCGTCGAAGTATCGACCGAGTCGAACCAGGATCTGACCGCGAGTTTCATAGTAATAGGGTGTCGGTCTGTCGGAATAACGGATCGCCGATTCGGCAATTCTCAAAGCCTGCTCCAGCTTGGAATCATCACGGGCCGCCAGAGCGACAGCGAGGTTGTTAAGAATTGAGGCGCTGCGAGGCATGTGCTCGGCGGCAAGCTGCAACGACGTCGTAGCGGAATCAAGATCATCACGAAGTAATGCGGCGGTACCACGAATGAAATGGGCGATCCCCGCAGAGGATCCATCGATGAGGGCTTGCCGAATCTCAGCCACCTCGGCGTTGTCGTCACTCGTTGTCGCCAAGACCTTGTCGGCAACAAGCGTCAAGACGCGTGGGTTGTGGGGGGCTCGAACGAGTGCGGCCTCGAGCATTCGCAGAACGCGCAGTCGCGTCTTCATCCCTTGGGTCGGTGATTCTTCAAGTTTGTGGATCCAGGCGACGTACGCATCACCAACGGCCGTGCCAAGTTGCCGCTTCACCTCTTCATCCTTTGCCCGGGAAAAAGCCAATTCAAGGGTTCGGATCGCATCACCGTATCGCATCAGAAACAATTGGTTCTGAGCCACCGCCAAGGCCAACTTCGAATTGGTCGGATCCTCCTGTGACATCTGGGCCACGCGATCGAGCGTGCGCTCAGCCATCCGATTAGCCAGGATCTGATTGCCCAGTTTTCGTGACAACGCCGCGGCCTGCAGGCCCCTCATCGGCTGAATGGTCATCAGGTCAGAAAGAACCGGAATCGCTCGCGCATACTTGTCCGTCGCGATTAGGTAATCCGCATAGAGCTGTTGAATAGGAATGTCGGTTGGGTTTTCAGCATGAATCAACGCCAGCAGGCTTCCAAAATCCTCCCGTTCTCGCTCATTCAATTCGGCCCAATCGCGACCAAGAAAAAGCTCTTCAAGTAGCCAGCGAGCGGCAGCGTCTTCCCGCTTGATCCGTACGAGTCTCCACATCAAATCGATGGCATCCTGCGTCTCACCGCGCGCGTCGCGCACCAGTGCCAAACGGTAGATCAGTTGCGAATCTTCGGGCCTCATGTGCAACTGCCGCATCACGACCAACTCCGCCGTCTCATAGTCCTCGGCGTCGAGCGTGGCAAACCATTGCCGATTGAGCCGATCGGTCCGCCAGCTCGATCCATCATTCAAGGCGATGACGGCTGTCAAAACGAGCGAGATCAATAGCAGTAACGCGGGTATCGCACGGGGCGACTGGCGCCACGCAACGCTCTGGGCCCAACCCACCAGAAACTGGCCAATCCAGCGAAACCAAAGAATCGGGTTCAGGTACTTCATGGCGAAACTCTGCTGGCGGAATCTTGGATGACGGCCTGGGCTGCGCCATCAGGGGAGATCGCCGCACCGTCCATGCGAGTTCCGCCCCCGTCCCGAAGGACGGACTGCCGACCACGTGAGAAGAGTGAACTGAGCCGATCCACTTCATTCACATCGAAGCGCCGATCACTGACCACGAGCAACTGAATCATGGCCAAATCGGAACTGGCGACGTGTTGACCCTCTAGGTATCGGCCGAATCGACCTTGCAGCCGGCCGATTCGTAAAGGCGGGTCGATGGGCGTTCCGGAACGGTCGACCGCTGAATAGAAAAGGTAGGCAAATCTATCGTCACCAAATCGGAATCTCGCCAGCACAAAGGGGCACGCGTCGGAGCGATCCGAGTCATCGATCACTTCGTCCGCGGGTTGCGAAATCACGGGGTCGCGAACGATTCGGCTCAACAGAGTCCAGTTCTGAGCCGTGTAACACCAACAGAGCTCGTGCCAATCCGCGTAGGGCTGACTGACAACCAGCTGCGCGAGAGCCTCTGGATCATTCAATCGGCATGTCCAGACATCAGCGTTGTCACCAAGTCGTGGATCGTTGCCATCGCGAATCACTTCGTGCTGGTAGACGGTCACCTGGGGGAAACTGTCGAGCACCGTATCCCTGGGCGAAAAAATCAACTCGGTTGATTGGCTCAGGGCGCGGATGGGCCGGAACGTGTGGATTGCTTGACCTATTGAAGCCAGTAGCAGCACCGATGAAACAACAATCAGTGCGCGGCCGGGTAGGACTCGACGCCAAAGCCAGGACCCTCGCGCCGAAGCGTTCGTAAACAACCAAACGAACGGGGCGACGTTCTGGTCGTCATCTGCGTTGGCCCCGACGCAGAAATTCCAGGCGTGAATCAGTGGATTCAGTTCTGCCGATAGGCCGGGGCCCTCCTGAATCGGATGGAGCAGGGCCACGAGCAATTGGTCGAATGAGAGCAGAAACAAACAGCCCAAACCCAGGGCGGCGTAGCCGACAACGTCATGCTGCCATCCGTCAGCCAGATCGACGCCCATCCACACGTCTCCCACAGCAACGGTCGTCACACGGAGCACGTTCGCGAAGATGGCCAGTAACATCGCGATGACGAGGTAGATCGGTGTTAGCCAAAGCAACCTTCGAGTCATGGCAATAACAAGGGTTGCCATGAACATCAACGTGAACACCGACTGGATTCCGCTGCACGCTTCGGCGACGAATAGATCACGAGACGCCAATCGAATCACATTGTTTTCAATGGCGTGCGGAACGGCTAGCAAGTCGAGCGCAACGCTTGACATCGATGTCGTGATCTGTTGCAGCCGAATCACCATCAATTGATCAAGCCCGAGAGGCAGGTTGACGAGCATGATCAGCGGCAGCCCCGCCGTGACCATCGACAAACCATCCGGCTCACGACTCGACGTGAAAAACGCAAAGCTGAAACACAAGAAGCCCAACGTCGCGAGCCAGGGCGATGGAACCAGAACGGCCAAAAAGATCATCCCCAGACCGCTGAAGATCGCGGCCCAACCGATCCAACCGGTTGGAGGCCGAAACTGCTGGTCCCATCGCGTGTAGAGCATCCAGCCAACTGCCAGCAGCACGAAAGGAAAATACCGATACGCTTCACGGTTCCACAAATTCGCCAGGTGCGAGATCAGCATGGGTGCCGCTGCGGCGAAAAGCATCAGCCAGAAGAATTGCCAGGATCGATTCAATTCACCCGTCTCGACTTGTTCCGTTGTGCTCGCGTGCATCTGCGTGTTACAGCCTCGTAGCGCGGTGTAGGCCGCTGGAATCCTATATTCGTAACGACATCAATCGACGACGCTTCAATCGACACTTGCGGGCGAGGTTTCATCCGACCGGTACGTCGTCGACAAGTCTGGCGACTTGTTGACAATCGCTTTGACATCGATGGTCCGGGCTTGACGAATCCGGGCCGAAGCTCCACCGGAAACAACGACTTGTGACGATCCCAACTTTTGCGTTACCTGACCGTTGGAATCCTTGACGTTGTAGCGTTTGGAATAGCGGCCGTAACGGTAGTATCCGTAGCCTCGATAGCCGTCGCTCGCGGCGACATCGTCGGAGTTGTTAATGACAACCCCAAGAACGTTGGCACCAACGGCTCGCAGGATGTTGATCGATTCTTTAGCATTCGGCTTGCTCTTGCGGCGGATCCGAATGGACAGGACGACGGCATCCACCAGGCTGGCAACGATGCCTGGGTCGGTCACGACCAAAAGAGGCGGCGTATCGACGATGACATAGTCGTATTGATCTCGAAACATTTCAAGCAAGTCACCCATGTCGGGAAGCGTCAAAGCCTCGGCCGGGTTAGCCGGAATTGGACCACTGGGCATCACGTGCAGCGTCGGCAAGGGCGTGCAATGACTTGCTTCGGTCGGATCACATTCGCCATTGAGCAGATTGGTCAGACCGACCTTGTCGGCCATTGAAAAGTTGTCGGTCAGTTGCGGTCGGCGCAAATCACAGTCGATGGCGAGAACTCGCTTTCCGCTCTGCGCGATGGAGCAAGCCAGGTTGCCGGCAATGGTCGTCTTGCCATCGCCGGGGAGCGGACTTGTTACTTGAATGATCTTGCCGCCCTTGCCAGACGTCTCAAAGAACACCGAGGTGCGCAGGGAACGGATCGCTTCGGCAGCCACCGACGCGGGCATGTGAAGTACCGCCATTCCTGGATCGATATCCCGGTAATCATCCTCCTCACCGCGACCGCGTTTAACTCGCTTTCGAAAGAACGGAACATGGGTCAGCACCGGGACACCAAGCAATTGCGAGATCTCGTCTGGGTCTCGGAAGGTATTGGCGTTCTTCTCGAGCAACAGTGCCAACCCGACACCCAGGGCGAGTCCAATCAGGCTGCCAAACGCGAGGTAACGGACCAGATTCGGCGCCGTTCGGTACGCTGCGGAAGGCTTGGTCAATTCGACCACACGTGTCCCACTCTCCTCCTCCATCAAATCGACGCGAGCCATTTGCTGTTCGAGTTGATCAAGCAATTCACGTGTCCGCTCGATCTTTCTTAAGAACTGACGGTTCTCTTGCTCTTGCGACGCCAACTTCGCAGCTTCCAGTTTTTCATCTTGGATTTGGCCATCAATCTCGGCGAGCCGGCTCTTGAGAACCTCGACTTCAGCTCTTCCTGCTTGGACGATCGTTCTGACCGCCTCCTTGGCTTGCTCGATTGGGTCGGCACGATTACGAATCGCCGAAGCCTGCAACTCGACAATCCGACTGGTCTTCTCCTCGAC
>JARFQX010000618.1 GCA_029287555.1 Rubripirellula sp.
TCGTCATGGGCCGGGTCGCCTGGGCTTGCGTCCTCGACGATTTTGGCTCCCTCACCGAAAAGCATCGTGCTGATCGCCAGCTGGCTGTAGAACCAACCGCGTGTCTGGTCGAGTGCCTCGCTGATGAAGTCAGCCGGGAACTGGTCTCGGAATCGCTCGTCGTTCTCGCGCGGCCATCCCCATTGGGCAAATGGCATCGCGCCGCTGTCGTACCAGCAATCGATCACCTCGCTGACTCGCCGCATTCGAGCCCCCTCGGAAAAGGGCGAATCGTAGGTGACCGAATCGATGTAGGGCTTGTGGACGCGAAGGTCGTCGACCAGCTCCGGTTTGTCCGCTTTGGCGGATTCCCAGGCTTGCGTTCCATCAATCCCGGGTTTGCCCAGCAATTCTTCATAGCTGCCAATCGCCTCCATCTTGCCTGTTGCTTGGCAAACCCAAATCGGCAACGGTGTTCCCCAGTAGCGTTCGCGTGAGAGCGCCCAATCGACGTTGGACTCCAGAAAGTTGCCGAAGCGACCGTCGCGAATGTGTTCCGGCAACCAGCCGATTTGCGCGTTGTTGCGGAGCATCAGTTCACGGAAGCGAGTCGTTCGAATGAACCAACTGCGGCGCGGATATTGGATCAGCGGGTCCTCTTTGGCTCGCCAACAAAAGGGATACTCGTGCAGGTATTGTTCTTGATGCAACAGCCGGCCCGTCTCTTTCAGAGCACGGATCAAGGGCTTGTCGGCGTCTTTCACCCACATGCCTTCAAAACGTTGCCCCTGGAATTCGGCGAACGAGTCGGTGAACTTTCCATCAGGCCCCACCGCGCAAAGCAGCTCAGGCCGATCCCCTTCCACAAAGCGGCGTTGCTCCGACACCAAGACGTCGTGGTCAACCTCGCCGAAGGCGGGTGCCTGGTGAACAATTCCGCTTCCCGAGTCGGTGGTCACGAAATCGGCCGCAACGACACGCCAGTACTTGTGCTCCGTACCTCCATCGACAAGCTGACCGATGGGATCACCGGTCGATTGGCGATAAGCGGGCATGGGCGGTTGATAACGCAGGCCAATCAGCGAGTCGGCCGTGACGTCTTCCACGAATTCGAGGTCGCGTTTCAGTTTTGCCGCGATCGAATCAACCAGAACTTTCGCGACGACCAATTCGCCACCCGTCTCGGGATCTCGGACCACGCAGTACTCGACATCGGTCGGATGGACCGCGGCGAACATGTTGCTCGGCAACGTCCAAGGGGTGGTCGTCCAAACCACCAATGACCGGTTTGGATGATCGACAAGCGGAAACAGGACATACACGCTCGGGTCGGCCACCTCTCGATAGCCCTGTCCGACCTCGCCGGATGACAGCGCGGTACCACCTTGGGCCCACCACCAGACGATCTTGTGACCCTGGTAGAGCAAACCTCGATCGAACAGGTTCTTCAAACTCCACCAAACACTTTCGACATAGCTTTGATGGTAGGTGACGTAGGCCTTTTCCAGATCGACCCAGAAGCCGAGTCGTCGGGTCAAGTCCTGCCACTGTTGCATGTATCTCCAGACGCTTTGTTGACACTTCTGGATAAACGGCTCTTCCCCGTAAGCCTCGATCTCCTCCTTGCTGTGGATGCCAAGCTCCTTGCCGACTTCCACCTCGACCGGCAGGCCGTGCGTGTCCCAGCCCGCCTTACGCTCGCAGCGATAGCCCCGCATCGTCTTGTAACGGGGGAACAGGTCTTTGATGCTTCGTGTCAGGCAGTGCCCGGGGTGGGGAAGCCCGTTGGCAGTGGGTGGACCCTCGTAGAAGACGAAGGAGGGGGCCTCGGAGCGACGCCGGAGCGATTCGTGATAGATCTCGTGTTCCTCCCAAAAACGCAGGACATCCTGTTCGAGTTCGGGAAACCGTGGGCTGCCGGCCAGGGCGCGCAGCGGGCTGACGGAGGAAGACATGGGCAATGTGAAAACAGGGGAGTTCAGTAGGATATGGATTCCCGACAAGATCGGTCCTCGAACGGTTCGCTTCGGCCGGACCCCGTCGCTCGGCTGATTGTACGTTGCCCAGGCAAAAGCGCCCGCGCCCGGTAGCCGATCTTTTCTGGATCGGAAACACGGTGAGGTTGAACTAATCTTGATGGGACCAGCATCGTCGCTGCCCCACTGCCCTCTCACTGCCCCACTGCCCCACTGCCCCACTGCGGGTTTGCGCCAAGCCCTTCAGGCGCAATGATGTGTTCTGCACGAAGCTGGATCGCAACGAACCGGAAACGTCTCTGATGAGCAACTGGCCAAGCGACGCGAAGAAACGAGTCCGGTCATCGGTTATCATCGACCATGCCCCGCTGGTGGCAATCGGCGGCATCGCGGCGACCGTCGTTATTGCTTCTTTGTTGACGTTGGCAGGCGCCTCGGCGGTGAGTGTGCTGGGGGCGGTGGTGGTCACCTCGGCCGCGACGGCACTGGTGACTCATTGGGCGGCGTCCGGACAGCGTCGGAGGCTGGAGCGTCTGATCGACGACCAACGCCACGAACTCGAGCACTGGCAGCAGCGATGGAGGGAGTTGCAGCGGGAGACTCAGGAGGCGACTTCGGCCCTCTCCCGGATGCGGGACGGCGTGATCATGCTCTCCGGTGAAGCGAAGATCCTGTTGATCAATCCCGCGGCGCGGTGGCTGTTGCGTGTGGCGGAAGATCTTGACGTGAATCTTCGGCCGTTTGCCGAAGTGGTGCGAATCCCCGAGCTGACGCGGGCGATCGCGGCTGCCAACGCGGGAGACGGAATCCAGAAATTGTTGGTGGAGGTTCCTCACGACGACCGCGTTTGTCCCGTCAAGATTCGAGTCGATCGCTTCGCCGTCACGGGCAACAACAGCCTGCTAATCACGCTCCGCGATGAGACCGAGTCGCATCGGCTTGACGAGATGCGGCGCGAATTCATCGCCAATATTTCGCATGAACTCAAGACGCCGCTGGCGGCAATCAAGGGTTACGCCGAAACCGTTGAATTGGCGATCAAGGACGACCCCGACGCTGCGGTGCACTTCATGACTCAGATCCACTCGCAGTGCTTAAGGTTGGAGCGGCTGATCGCCGACATGATGCAGTTGGCCCGAGCTCAAGCGGGACGTAGTCACTTGAACATCGTCTCGATCTCGATGGTCGATGCGATTGCAGAATCGATGAAGTCTTACCGTCCGGTGGCCGAAGCGAAGCGTGTGAAGTTGGAATTTCGGCCGTCCGACTCGACACCGGTGGTGCGTTCCGATCCGGAGGCGATGCTGACGATTACGAATAACCTGATCGGTAACGCAATCCGCTATACGCCCGAAGGCGGATCGGTGACGGTGAGTTGTCGGGATGCCGGCAAGTTCTGGGCCTTAGCCGTCGAGGATACCGGTGTGGGGATCTCCGAGACCGACCAGAAACGGATCTTCGAGCGGTTTTATCGGGTCGGCAAGAGCCGGGGCACCGGTGACGGCGGAACCGGAATCGGCTTGTCGATCGTCAAGAATCTGACGCTCACGCTCGGCGGGGAAGTCAGGCTGTCCAGTCGGCCTGGTGAGGGATCAAAGTTCGAGATTTTGCTGCCGAAAGCCGAGTCATCGCCGACGGCCCGACAAGCCACAGCTCATTCGACACCGTCGCACTCTCACGCGGTGTCTCCACAACCGGGGTCCCTTCCCCGCTAGCGAAGCATCGCCCGTAATTCGCAGCCGGCTCCCCGAATCGGCGGCGCCCCCCGGCTTGATTGACGGCGGGACCGTGGGTTGCTCGCATTTTACGCGGCTAAAATTCACGGAACCTTAATGCTCTGAGGCGGCTTCGTGGGGGTGCATTTTCTTTGAGCTTGGACCACCATGATGCGGCGTAAGGGACTGCGTTATTCGTTACCCGAAGACCGACTGCATGACGAAGACGAAAGTATTAGTCGTCGAGGACTACCAGCCTCTTGCTGAAACCCTTGAATACCAGCTTCAGCGAGCCGGCTACGAAGTGGCTCGTGCCGCCGACGGGCGTGAGGCCTTGAAACAGGCCAAGCTGATCTTGCCCGATGTCGTTTTTCTCGATGTCGATCTCCCGGTGCTCAGCGGAATTGAAGTCTGCAAACAGCTGCGAGCCGATCCCGCCACCAAGGACATGCTGATTTTGATGCTCAGCGCGCTGGGTGAAGAATCGGACCAGGTGGTGGGCTTTGCGATCGGTGCCGACGACTACGTGGTCAAACCGGTCGAAAGTTACAAGGTTCTACTTCAGCGGCTCAAAGCGCTACTGCGTCGACGCGAACCGACCGTCCAAGACAGCGACCAATTCTCGCATCACGGCGTCACCGTCGATCGGCGT
>JARFQX010000795.1 GCA_029287555.1 Rubripirellula sp.
GTACGGAATGCCTCGTGCCTGTGCCCGTACTCGTGCTCGTGCTCTTGCTCTTACTCCGGTACTCCCATTGGAAATTGTACGGCGAAGCGCCGCGCCAATTGATTTGTGGTCGAGCACGGGCAGCGTCGCAAGCGACTGAGCACGAGCACGATTATGATTTGCCGTTCATCCTGGCACGCACTTTCCTATTCAGTGCGATCCGCAACGGACCCCGCCACTTCTTCCTGCTCGTCATCCATGTCGGTGAAGAAATCGATCGCGCCGCTGCGTACGTCGTAGAGCGCGCCGACGACCATGACTTGTCCCGCTTCCACCGCTTCGCGGATCAGTTTGCTACGGGTCATGATCTGCTTGACGGTGTGGAACACGTTTCGTTCGGCCACCGCATTGACCACCTGTTCCTTCCCAGTCTGGTCAAGAGACTGATATCGCTCCGCGTCTTCCGGGTGAACACTCGGTTCGATCTCGTTCACAATCGCTGGCAGGTGGGTGCTTCCGGTTGCCCGGGTAACATCTTCGTGCCGCGAGATAAGATCGACCGAGGCGGTCACCGCACCGCACCGCGTGTGCCCGAGCACGAGGACGAGTTTTAAGCCGGTTGCTGAGACCCCGTATTCAATGCTGGCGAGCGACTTGGTGCCAACCACGTTGCCGGCGACTCGAACGCTGAAGATATCTCCGATTCCGAGGTCAAACACCAACTCCGCGGGGACGCGAGAATCGATGCAGCTAAGCACCGCGGCGAGCGGATTCTGTTCGTGCGCGGTCGAGTCGACCTGACGCTTGAAGTCGCGCGAGAGTCGCTGGCCGGTGCGGAATCGTCGATTGCCTTCCCGCATGATATCCAAGACCTGTTGCGGCGTGACGCGATCGAGAAGTTCGCGTGTGGAGTGGTCGGCAAACTGAATCTCGTCGTGCAGCTGGTACTTCGACCGAAAACCTTTCAGGCTGACCTTGATGTCACGCGCCGGCGCGGTCTTTTCCTTGAACTCACGGATCATGCTCAACACGTCGGGATCGATGTAGTCGGTCTCGGTCGCATCAATCAACAAATGGGACCCCGATGCCGCGCTGTGGATCAGATTGAAAAGGGCCGCGCGGTTCAGAAAGCTCACCTGGTTGGCCAACTCCAATCGGAGAATGTCGCCTCCGAGGTGAGTCTCCACGATTCTGCGAATCGGTCTCCGCAGGTTGCTGTTGAGAATGAACAGCACGCTGACTCCCAGTCCGATCAGGATGCCGATCAGCAAGTCGGTGAGAACAATCGAGACGAGCGTGATCAAGAAGGGCAGGAACTGGTATTTCCCCTCGCTCCACATCTGGCGGAACAACGCCGGGCTGGCCAACTTGAAACCGGTCACCAGCAGAATGGCGGCCAGCGAGGCGAGCGGAATCATGTTGAGGTACTGCGGTAACAACCCCACGCAGATGAGCAACAGAAAGCCGTGAAAAATGGCCGAGACCTTGGATTGGGCGCCCACGTTCACATTCACGCTGCTGCGTACAATCACACTGGTAACCGGGATCGCCCCGATCAATCCGGCCACCATGTTGCCGACGCCCTGAGCGACCAGTTCGCGGCTTGGAGGTGAGTCGCGTTGAAAGCGATCAAGCTTGTCGACCGCTTCCAAATTCAGCAAGGTTTCCAGCGAAGCGACGATCGCAATGGTCACCGCGGCGAGATAGATCGACGGGTTGGCCCACTGCGAAAAGTCGGGAAACTTTAGGAATTCGATCATCCCGGCAGCCGTTTCCGCGACGGGAATCTGCACCAGGTGGTCTCCGGTGATTTCCCAGACGCCCCCGAGTCGGCGAAACGCCAATTGGATCATGACGCCGATCAAGACCACCACCAAAGGGCCGGGCACCACCGATGTCTTCAGCTTTTTGTTTCGTTCCCACATCACCAAGACGGCAATCGAGAGTAAACCAATCGCCGCCGCACCGACGTGAATGTCGCCCAGCAGAACGGTGCCGATTTCGGAGAACGTGTTCTCCTGGTCGGGCTGCGAGAATGACATCTCCCCCTCGGGATCGGTATCGTGACCGAGGACGTGAGGAATCTGTTTCAGGATCAGCAGCACACCAATTGCGGCCAGGAGCCCCTTGATCACGCTTGATGGAAAGAAGGCACTGAGCGCTCCCGCTTTGGCAAAGCCGAGGCCGACTTGAAGAATGCCGGCAAAGAAAACGGCCAACAGGAAGGCTTGGAACGATCCCAGTGAAGTGATCTGGGCCACCACAATGGCCGCCAAGCCGGCAGCCGGTCCGCTCACGCTGGTGTGCGATCCGCTGAGCGAACCGACAATGATCCCGCCGATAATTCCGGCCAGCAGTCCCGATTCGAGCGCGGCGCCGGAGGCCAGCGCAATGCCCAGACACAGCGGCAGGGCCACCAGGAAGACGACCAGACCGGCGGTCAAGTCCTTCGCCCAGTTGACCGTGGCCGTCCCAGTTGCCTTGCCGATCGATTGTCCGTCGGTCATCACCGATTCCCTGATCTCGCTCGATTCGTTCTTGTCTCGCCGATGCTGCGCGCCGGGGTTACCCCTTGCGCTCCACTGTATCACGATGGGCGGAGATTGCAGCGCGCCGTTCGACCTCGGGGCGAGGTGAATCGGCAATTATGGCGTCTGCCCCCCTGCATTTCACGGCGTGTCTTGATTTTCCATTCGTCAAGCCAAAGGACTACTGCCGCATCAGCGTCTGCAGATGGAAGAGCACCGATTCTCCGAGCGCCGTCGGGTTGTAGCCCCCTTCGAGAACACTGACGATGCGACCGCCGGCGTGCGCGTGGGCGACCGACATCGCGACCTCGGTCAGTGTCTCGAAGTGCTCGCTTTCCAACTGCAGGGAACCGATCGGATCGTCGACGTGGCTGTCAAAACCGGCGCTGATCAGGACCAGTTGCGGACGAAGCTTCGCCGCCAGCTCTTCGGTGGCTTGGCGAAATCGATCGATTTGGGTCGCCGGCGGCGTGCCGAAATGAATTGGCAGATTGACGGTCAACCCCAGCCCGTCACCGCGGCCCGTTTCATCCGCGCCGCCCGTCCCGGGATAAAAGGGGTATCGATGCATGGAGAGAAACGCGACGCTTGCGTCCTCCCAAAAAATCGCTTGCGTGCCGTTGCCATGATGGACATCCCAGTCAAGGATCAGCACGCGATCGAGTGCGTGTTCGTTGATCGCGGCGCGGGCCGCGATCGCCACATTGTTAAACAGACAAAAGCCCATG
Organism: Rubripirellula sp.; assembly: GCA_029287555.1. Taxonomy (GTDB): domain Bacteria; phylum Planctomycetota; class Planctomycetia; order Pirellulales; family Pirellulaceae; genus Rubripirellula. The sequence continues at coordinate 3,236 of JARFQX010000795.1, forward strand.
GGGTTGTCGGGCAACGCGTGGTGGCCGGGCGGGCGGACGAGACAGAAGGCGTTGGTCGCATCACCGCGAATGACCCTCGCCACCGCGTCACATGCGGCGCCCGCGGCGAGCAGGGCCGGGCTAAGTGAACTCGGACTGACGACGGTGTCGGCTTCGATTTGGCCACCGCCACTGCGAATGAAATTGCGGATTGCATCAATGTCGGCTTGCTCGTGCGCGTAACACAACTGTGCATCGGTTGCAGGCTGCCACTGCGGGCAGGAGCAAGCGTCAAGGATGTTCTCCGATTCGAGCCGCTTCATCACCCCGCGCAGTCGATCCGCATTCTCCGGGTGGTTACCGGTATCGTGCTCGAGAAACTTCGGTTGATAGTAGAACAGCGTCATTCAGAAACCTTCCCGCGATGCGTCGCGATCATTCTCGATTCGAAATCGGTAACGCGCGTCATGGATTCCACCGAGGTTGTGCACCTCTCATGTTTTCCCCAATCGCTCTCACCGGAAGGCGTCCTTCGGTGAAAGCATCCGTCGATTGAGCGGACGATGTTGACCTCCGATGACGACCGGTCACTACGGCTTGTCGGGCAGGAAAGGAAACAATTCGCGGATCTCATCATCCGATGGCTGACGACCGTACTC
>JARFQX010000878.1 GCA_029287555.1 Rubripirellula sp.
GCGGCGGCGAATCGCAGATCGTTGTCGGCATCGTCGAAGGGAACGAACCCATCCACGATCGGGAACTCGACGAGTTGGCTCGCCTCGCCATCGGGCTCCTTGTACCGCAACTTCAACGTCATCAATTCTTCGCTGTCCGCGGCGTCGGTTGGCTTTGACTCGCTCTGATACTTCAACTCGTCCACCTTGGGACCAATCGCATCCACGTCGATCCCGGCGGGAACCAATTCGTAGAGTGCCGTGACCGAATGGCCGGCTCCGATTTCCCCCGCATCCTTTTTGTCGTCGTTGAAATCCTCTTTTGCCAACACCCGATTCTCGTAACCGATAAGCCGGTACGAGGAGACCTTGGTTGGGTTGAACTCAATTTGCCACTTGACATCCTTGGCGATCGTCACGAGCGTTCCGCTCGTCTGCTCGACGAGGACCTTACGAGCTTCCTGGCGGCTGTCGATGAAAGCGTAGTTACCGTTTCCTCGACCACTGATCTGCTCAAGCATGGCGTCGTTGTGATTGCCCATGCCGAAACCGAGCACCGACAGGAAGATGCCTCCCTTCGCTTCCTTCTCAACCATTTTCACCAACTCATCCGTTCCGGTGGTGCCCACGTTGAAATCGCCGTCGGTGCAAAGGATCACGCGATTGACACCTTCGGGAAGAAAATGATCGCGCGCTGTTTGATAGGCCAACGCGATCCCCGCTCCACCGTTGGTGCTGCCGCCGGCGGAGAGTTGCGTGAGCGACCTGCGGATTCGCTTCTCCTTTTGCGCTGGTGTTGAATCGAGCACCAAGCCCGCCGATCCCGCGTAGACCGCAATCGCCACTCGGTCATCGTCATTCAACTGTTTGAGCAACAACTTCATTCCTTCCACGACCAGCGGCAGCTTGTTCGGAGCGTTCATTGAGCCGCTGGTGTCGATCAAGAAGACAAGATTGCACAAGGGGCGGTCTTCTGGTTCCATCGTCTTGCCCTGCAGGGCGATCCGGGCCAAACGATGTTTCTCGTTCCACGGGCAGGAGGTCACGTTGACGCGCGCTGCGAAGGGATGTTCCGCCGAATCGGACGGCGGCTCATAGCTGTAGGAGAAGTAATTGATCATTTCTTCGATGCGGACCGCGTCGGGGCGTGGCAATTGATTGGCCCGCATCAAGTAATCCCGCACCTTGCTGTAGCTGGCCGTATCGACGTCGACTGAAAAGGTACTGAGCGGGTGTTCGGAAACACGCTGGAATGGATTGTCGGTAATTGGATCGAATCGATCCCCGGCAATACCAGGCCCTCGCCCCTCATCGATCGGCAAAGCGAAGTCGCTCGTTTGTTGCTCGAGTAGTCTTTTGACCCCGAGTCCCTTGTCCGCTGAGAACTTTGGAGTTACGAAACGAACCTTTGCTTCTGCGAGCCTCACTTCTGCGTTGGTCGAATCGCCGTCGGCTGACTTGCCCAGCGAGTAACGACGGCTGTCGTGGCCCGGCGAAAGAGCGTTGTTTGAAACAACCATGCCGGACTCCGGAACGGCTTCAATCTCCACGACACTCAGCGATGAAGTCTTGGACTTCTTTTCGGCGCGTGCCAACAAAGGTCGTGGACTGGACTCCACGCCTTCGGCAATCCCGGGCGTGACGTACAAGTAAACGTTCTCGCCCGCTGGGCGTTCATCCATCTCCTGCAACTCGTTAACCGCGTGCTCGCGGGACAACTGGCTCAGCGCGGACTCGAGTTCGCTCTCGCGCTGAGCCCTTGACGCCATCGTTGCCTCCTCGGCGCGTTGCCAGGACGAGATCACGGACGCACCCCCAACGAGCAACAACAGGGCGGCGGCAACAGCCAACAACCATCCGGTGCGAACCCAAGTTGTCGAGTCATGCCCGGGTAGCCGGGTGTTGCTACCGTCGACGATCGCAGCCCGACGTGGCTCATCCAGTGCCGGTATGGCTTCGGTCTCGTACAGCGAATTTAACTGCGCCGTCACGGTGCGGGCTTCTTCAACCGCCGACGCGAGCTCGCTGCTGGATTCAATCTCCGACTCGAAGTCGCGCCGCTGCTTGTCAGTCATTTCGCCCAGAACATAAGCGGTGATTCTCGGATCGTTCCAAATCGACTCAGTCATTGGATTGGCTCTAAACGTAGCAGTGGTTAAATGATCTCAAGGAAGCGATACGACTAGCTAACGGCCAACGCATCGCGGAGATTGCGGATCGCTTCGTGCAGATGAAAACCGACGTTTCCGACCGACAGTCCGGTCACGGAGGCAATTTCGCGATAGCTGAGGCCCGCTTGCAGCCTGAGTCGCAGCACCTCCTTTTGCCGTGGCGAGAGCTTGTCCACCAACTGATTCAGGTGGACCTTGTCCTCGGCGTCGCAGACCACTTGCTCCGCATCGGGTGCCCGGTCGGGCAGGGAGACTTCGGCTGCATCGATCGGCGTCGCGTGATTGGTTCGTTGCATATCGATCACCCGGCTTCGGCAAACGGAGAATAGCCAGGCTGCGACGCGAGATTCGATCTTCTTCGGGTCCTCGCGACACAACCGTAAAAACGTTTCCTGAACCGCGTCCTGCGCTCCCTGCCAATCCCCACCCAACATGCGACAGGCGTAAGCCAGCAGCGGCCGCTCGTAGCGGTCCACAATGCGGTCAATGCCACTGCTGGGCCAGC
>JARFQX010000933.1 GCA_029287555.1 Rubripirellula sp.
TGTTCGTCTCGTGGGCTCGGAGATGTGTATAAGAGACAGGCGATCGACCGGCTTCGCGACGTTGCTCAATCGTCGCCGGGTTCAAAGTGATCGGTTTGCCAGTCGGCTCGACGACGACGACTTCGGTGTCCGATTCGGAGGTGATCAAGCCCGCGACCACTCGGCCATCGTCCAGCAGCAAACTGGTGGTCCGGAAGGCGTGATCGACGTTCCGGTCCGGGGTGATGATGTCTTCGAGCAGACGCTGGATACTTCTCGATGCGGCTCCATCAAGTTGGGGCCCGACGACCAGCCCTTTGCCGCGAAGTTGATGACAATTGGCACAGTGTTTGGTGAAAAGTGCCTCGCCTCGTACCAGATCGGCGCCATCGCCCGTGATGGTCGCTTGGAGTTTGCGCAATCGTTCGGTCTGTTTCGCGTCGACATTTAAATCAGCGGTCAGCGAACGGACCAACGCTTGTTGCTCGGCGGACAAACGTGGAGCAATCGCCTGGGCCGTGTCACCATTGGCGAGCACGCTTGGGCTGAGCCAACCCGATTGAATGATCTGCAACAGCCGGTCGGTGTCCGCGCCGCTCTTGGCCCATTCGGTGGCCAATTGAATCTGTTGGCCATGAGAAAGTCGTTTGCAAAGAAGCTTCGTCGGCTCGAGTAGTGTTTCGGGGTCATCGCTCAGAGACGCATCGATTGCCATCTCGACCAGGTCGACCGGGGCCGCGGAAATCTGGCAAAAGCGAAGCATCAATTCCGCATGTCGTTGCTCGCGAAGGTGAGCGATTGTCTGGGCAACTTGTTGACGAAGACTCAAGCCGAGCGGGCCGCCGTGGAGCAATTCGATCAGGTCTGGTTCTTTTTCGGCGAGTCCCAAACGGCGAATCAGCCGCAATGCATCAGCAAGTTTCTGGGCTTGGTCCGACGCATTGAGCCATCGAGGATTGAAGCCTCCGATTGCCAGCCAAGCGTAGGCGCCGGCTTTGTCTCCATCGACGCACTCAATTCGCACCAATTCACCCCCGAGTGATTCGGTATCCCATTCGACCCGTCGCGCCGTATCGTTTCGCGGAGGCGCGGCGTCCGCCAAGACCTCGCCGGTCGAAGCCCGCAGCAGTCGCACGCTGTTCTTGCCGTGGTCGGGTTGATCCGGGTAGCCGTTGTGGCCGGCGAGCCAGAAGGAGATCGTTTCGGGTGCAGGGAATGGATCGCTGAGACGATGGCCGGTGTACGTCTCTCCACGGCCAAGACTGCTGACCAGGTTTGCCTGCTCACCGGAACGAAGCTTTCGTGCCTCGGCGGGCCAAACCGCGCCGTCGTTGGTTGACCAGCCGATCAGTTGATTTGAGTCACGCACGGCTTGCAGTTGCTGGTCCACCAGGTCGATGCCCCAATGACGAAGCGAATCGGCAACCGAGTCGCGATGAACGTTCGGTGAGTCGAGCAAGACCTCGATCACCCGTTGTTGATTGGCCCGATCCCCGCCGGTGATCCTCCGGGCCACCGCCACGCATTCGTCGATTGAGTTGGGCGCCGAGTGAATGGCGGCGTGGGCAAGCAAGGCATCGCGATTGGCCGTGTTCGGATGACTCGAGAGGTAGGCGAGCAAGACGGTCGCAACCTCCGGCCGCTTCAAACCGAGCAGGATCGATGCAAGATCTTCATTGGCCGGTTCGTTCCAGATCTCCGCCGAGGCGGGGGCATTCGCAAGGAGGTTACGGATCGCGATTCGAAGCGTTTGCCGCAGGACGGGATCCTCCTTCGAGACTTGTCCCAGCTGATCGAGTAGATCGCCAGCGTCTTCGGTGGATCCATGTCGTCCAAGCAACTCGGCGGACGCCTGGGCGAAATGGGGCTGCGTGTCTCGTAGCCCCTGGCGTGCCGCGTTCGTCAACAAGTCGGAATCGGGAAGATGGCGACGAACGACCTCCTTGGCTAGACGCATGGCGGCCACCCGAACGCGATCGGACGAATCGGTGAGTCGTTCTTCGATCGTTTGCGCGTCGACCTGACCTTCGACAACGAGCCGGCGAAGGTGCTTGATCTTGTCATGATCGCTCAGCGCTTGCCTGGATGAGCCCTCGGTCGACGACGGCGTTGGTCCCCGGTCTTGCCCTGGTCCTCCGTCCTGCCCTTGTCCTCCGTCCTGCCCTGGTCCCCGGTAACGAATCTGCCAGATCCGTCCGCTCTTGCGGTCTCGGCCGGGGTGGTCGAGCGGAACCTCGTAGTGACCAATGATTTTGTTGTAGAAGTCGGCGACGTAGAGATGTCCGTCGGGGCCAATTCTCAGGTCGACCGGGCGAAACCACGGATCGTCGCTGGTCATGAAGTCGGCTAACTCGATCCCCTTCGCTGTTGCTCCCTGGTAGACGACACGATTGCGATTCAAACGCGAAGTCATCACATTGCCGCTGATCATTTGACCCCGCAATGGCACCACGGGACTGTCCTCCGCGAAATACTGAATCCCGCAGATCGCCGTGCTTCCGTGCAGGTGATCGACCATCGGTGGCAGGAATCCGAGGCCATCGTGGGGGCGACCGAAGCTGGGGTAACAGGCACCGAAAACCAATTGCGTGATCGGCTTACTGTGGCAATCCGCCGAGTAACGGTATCCCCAATCGTCTTCGGTCATTCCAAACGGATTGACTTGTCCAAAAGTGACGTGTTCGATTCGGCTGCCATCGACGCGGAAGCGAAACGTGTTTCCGGAATGCATGGTGACGGTGTGACCGTCCCGACCGGCGACTTGACTTTGGTTATTGAATCCGTGGCACGCGTAAATCCAACCGTCGCCGCCATCGCGGAGCGAGTTGATCATGCCGTGGGTGTCGCGCGTCGTATCGAACGGTCCCAAGATCACCTCCCGTCGATCGCAGCGTCCATCGCCGTCGGTGTCGCGAAGGTAAAGCAAGTTGGGGATGCTGAAGCAGATACATCCATCACCGTAGGGAAGGATACCGATCGGAATGTTCAATCCGTCTGCAAAAGTGGTCACCGTATCGGCAGACCCATCGCCATCGACATCCTGCAAGACCATGACCGCGTCGCGGGGCTTCGTTCCCGCTTTGGCGGGATATGGATACTCAACACTTTGGGTCACCCAGAGACGAGCGGAGGAATCGAAGGCGAGATTCAGGGGCTTGGCAATTTGTGGCTCCGAAGCAAAGAGTCGGGCTTCGAAACCCGGAGGCAGGTGAAATCCGGCAAGTTCATCCTGAGGAGAGAGCCACTCTGTTTCGCGAACGCCCTGGCCGTAGATTGCCGGCTTGGTTTCCGGCTCGACGGCCCCAATCGTGTCTTGGATCGGGTCCCCCGCGGAGGCGGGCAGGGACAGGATCGAGAAGAAAAGCGTGCAAATGACCAGCAGAGAAAACGGGCGTGGCATTTCGGCAGGTGGGGGTGGAAAAGGAAGGTTGCTCTGGAGGGTGAACCGGCAAGCATTCCGCATGCTAACTCAGCGCCAAGCGGGAAGCCACGCCACGGCGCGTGCTCGGGCGTGTCGACCCGAGGCGGCTCACTGCCGCATGGCAACGCTCGGGTTTTCGACCTTGGGCGTCGCTTGCTGCTTGATAACACGGGTTTTCGTTACCAACGCCATCAGTTTGACATGCGCCAGATTCCAGGTGCGGATTTTTGCGTCGGCGCATCCGGCGATCAACTGATTGGACCCGCCGGAAATGACAATCGAGTCGACCGACCCGGCCTCGGTTGGCAAGCCAACTAGACCGAAATCTTCCTCGCCGGCCGTATCCCAAAGCCAAACGGTTCCGTCGGTCGTGCCCAACGCAACCCATCGGCCGTCGGACGAAACGTCCAGGCAGCTGACCGAAGACTGCGATAGCGACTGGAGTTTGAATTCGCTTGACTCGCCAAACCTCCACCAGAGCACCGCGCCATCCGCGGTGCCTGCGGCGATGACATCGTCTCGGGAGGTGGGAACAACCTTCATCGCTTCAATGTGGTTGTCCGTGCTTGCGGCCCTCTCGTTGACCTGATCGACCAGGTTGCTCCCTTGTGAAACGCTGTACACCGAGAGTGTGCCACCGGCTTCGCCAACCGCAATCATTGGCTTCGACTGGCGGGAAAGAAATTGGATCTTCTCGGCATTCTCAATTTGAAGTCTCAGCGGCTCGGGGGCGCCGGCGGCGTTCCACAGCTCGTCCCAGCTCCAAGCGACCACGTCGACTTCGGGGGCAATCGGATTGTCACCCAACGCAATCGCGGCGAGCCAGGTTTCCGACGGATCGCTGACGATCGACTTGAGCTTTTCAGCAATCGCAACACGCCGGTCTCTGACCAGGCTTGGTGCTCCGTTTTCTTGGTTTGGTAGGGCGACTTCCCACAGACCGATTTCCCAGATTCGATCCGCTGCGTTATTCGAACACGTGATCGCAATCGGTTTGGTGGCGCTCCAGGCGACCGTGTCGATCTCGCCCTGGTGTCCTGAAAGCACCAGGGGGCTGTTGCCAACGTCTTTGGAGCGAAGATTCCAGACTCTCGCGTCGGAATCGAAGCCGCCGGTTAACAGCAACGCGTCGGTCGGGTCGAGCGCCACGGCATTGAGCAGCGTCTCGTGACCTTGGAGCGGTAGCGGTGAATTTTTCGTCCGGAGGTTGTGCAGGATTGGAGCGGGCCCGTCGTCCATCGCAATGAGCCAATTCCCGTCCTTGGTTACTCTCATCTGCATTACCGATCCGGTTTGACCGGTAAGCAGACCCATTTCGGGCACGAGACTTTGGTCCATTTTGCGAGCCTGTTGGAACAAAGTCTTAGCTCTTTCCGAATCGGTATCCACCAGCGACATCGCCTCGTCGAGCAATTCTTCTGCCGTGAGTTTCTCGACCGTCCCAGCAATTTCCTGCTGACGGCCGTTGACTTGCTCCGGTACGTCCAGGTCATCCCCTTGAGAGGCGACCACGGCGATCGAGATCAGGGCGAGGGCTGCGGCTGCGATTCCCGCGGTTGCCAACGGGTGTTGTTTGATTCGATCGGCGATTGACGGGGCGCCTTCCGTTGCCCGAGTGGTCGCGGGTGGCTCGGCCAGCGTCTCATTGGCAAACGCTTCGGCGCGAGTTGACCGCTCGGCCGCCACAAACGGTGCTGTCGCGTGCAGCGACCCGTCGGTTGGCGATTCGGCGGAATCCAAATCAATCGTGGCGATGGCGTCTTGGGGGACAGGTTTGGTTGGTTCACGAGAG
>JARFQX010000023.1 GCA_029287555.1 Rubripirellula sp.
ATCCAGGCATTCACGACCACCATCGAGAACGGTGTGTACGCAGTTTCCGCCACCGAGGAGTTGCTTCTGGCAGATGGAAGCGGAGTGGTCAAGTCGCTCCAGAATCATAACGACGATGGCTCGACTAATAATTCGACGAACCGCCAGGTCACCGGTTTGATCGTGACTGGCACAGCCTCGAATCCCGTTCTCTACGTGTCGTCGAGTGATCCGCGAATCGCCAACAACGGCGAATTATTCTTGGATACGAATTCGGGTGTGATCACCCAGGTCACGTGGACTGGATCCGAGTGGCAGTCAATCGACATCTTGCGCGGCTTGCCCCGATCGGAAGAGAATCATTCCAACAATGGCATGCTTCTAAGTCCGGACGGAACGAAGCTGCTTGTGACGGTTGGAGGCAACACGAACAACGGCGCCCCGTCACAGTTCTTTTCCTATACGGGTGAATACGCACTTTCGGGAACGGTTCTTGAAATCGATCTTGTCGACATCAACGCGCGACCAGTTCTAACGGATCCCGTCGGCGGCCAAGGCGGCACGCCGCGGCAATATGTTTACGACCTTCCAACACTGGACGATCCTTCCGTTCCAAATGATGGCGTCCGGGAAGACGCCAATGGGATGGACGTGGCCGGTCCGTGGGGCGGTAATGATGGCTTTAACATGGCCATCCTGCCGGCCGATGCGCCCGTGCGGATTTACGCCGATGGTTTCCGGAACCACTACGACCTGGTTTGGACCGAAGCCGGTAATCTCTACACGGTCGACAATGGGTCCAACACGAACCTTGGAGGCGACCCCGTTTTCGATGCCAACGGCCAAGCAACGAATCTGCCGAACGATGGTGGGAGCGGTGATCCCGAACCGCTGTTCCTGATTGAGGACGGGGGTTACTACGGACACCCCAACCCGGCTCGTTCCAACCAAGATCTTGCTTGGACGATTTACGACGACAATGCGAACCCGGACGCAAATGTTTCTCCCAATTCGGTTCCAAGTCTTGCGGATCTCGTTCCAGACGTTCTCAACATTCCCGCTGGATTCATCATTGATCCCGTCAAGTTCACGGGCGATGCAGCACGTTTGCTCCAGTCGGGTGTCCGTATCCCGTTCGGAAGTGCAGAAAGTCCCGCCCTGGTGACCATCGGCTCATCGAGCAACGGTCTGGTTGAATACACCGCCGATGCATTCAACGGCGAACTCAAGGGTGACTTGCTGGTTGCCCAGTTCAATGGAAACGTGGGTCGACTAAATCTTAGCGCCGACGGATTGTCTGCTACGTACGAAACGATTGCCGGCCTTTCCGGATTGTCCACTCCACTCGACGTGACGGTGGGTCCAGGTGGAACGGTTTGGGTCGCGGAGATCGGAGGCGACTTCGTCAAGGTCTTTGCCCCGTCCGATTTTGTTCTGCCGGATGATCCCGACTTTGACAACGACGGGATTCTAAACGTCTCCGACCCGTTCATCAGAGACGCCAGCAACGGTACTTCCGTTCTGGTCGTTCCAGGCCAGACTTACCTCTGGGATTTTGATCCGAACCAGGATGACAACCTCCCAGGCCCCAACGGCTATGGCGGTGGTCTGACTGGAGTCATGGTTGATGGAATCACCGATTTCGAGCAATTCTTTCAAGAGCCTTCCGATCTCACCGGCCAAGACATCAAGCTCGACAATGTCAAGTTCATCACCGCCGCCGGCGGCGGGACGACGGTTGTCGAGTCTGTCTCCAATGGAGACGCCACACTTGCGTCCAACAGCGGCGAGTACCTTTTCCACACGGGAGTATCGGTTCCTTCGACGGTCGAAACGCTCAACATCAAATGGGGCGTCTTCAATCCCGGAACCTCGGTAGAGCCTGGCGACGGGGGAATGACGGGTGCCTTTCAGCAGATCGGCGGTTACATCGGTACCGGGGATCAAAGCAACTTCTTGAAAATTGTTGCCGTCAAGAACGGAGCCTCCGAGTTTGAAGTCGTGTTGGAGGAGAACGACGTGACTCTGAGTACAACTCCCATCGCAGGCCCAGGTCTCTTCGATGTGACGCCAGCCGATGGCAAGAAAATCTTTTTCGATTTGGCAATCGATCTTGCGACCGAGACGGCTGTTCCCACCATCACCTATGAAACCGTCACGGGATCGAACACCGTGACGGGGACCGCCATTTCGTTGACCGGTACCACGGTCTTGGAGGTGATCAAGGGCAACTACACCGTTGAGGGTCAGGCTTCCGGTCTCGCCGTCGGTCTCTTCTCGACGAACACGGGACAGCCCGGCGGAACCGACGCATTCCAAGCGATCTTTGATGAGATCGAAATCAGTGCGACCGGTGATGTGTCGCCTGTCACGCTCTATCGCGTCAACACGGGCGGATCGGAGATCGCATCCATCGATGGCGGACCTAATTGGACGGCCGATACCACGACCAGCAACAGCATCTATCTCGCTGACCCCGGTAGTAACAACATCGCAGCCTTTTCGGCGGTGGAGCCTGGCAGCACGGTACCATCGACGACTCCGGGTCAGATCTTCGATGTGGAGCGTTGGGACCAGTCAGGTGGGACAGAGATGGCCTGGTCGTTTGATGCGCCGGTGCAGGGGCTTTACGAAGTCCGCCTTTACATGGGCAACGGTTACAGCGGCACCAGCACGGCTGGCAGCCGGATCTTCGATGTTTCAATCGAGGGACAGGTGCCCGCTAATCTTAATGACGTGGACCTGACAGGACAGTTTGGGCACGAAGTCGGTGCGATGATTTCGAACACCGTGACGGTCAGCGATGGATCGATCGATATTCAATTCCTGCACGGTGTGGAAAATCCTCTCATTAACGGGATCGAGATCATTCAGCTTGGTAGTGTCACACCGATTGATCCAACCGTATCACTAGTCGGTGGTCCGGTCGTGTTGAGTGAGGGAGCGGGCGGGGCGTTGTTGTCGCTGGAAACGGACACGTCGGTGCCGGCGGGTGAAACGGTCTCGGTGACATTCGAGATCGTTCCTGGCACTGCCACGCCGCTTGAGGACTACGAATACGTCTCCAGCACTGCCACGTACATCGCTGAGACCGGTACCTACACCGACACGTTGGTGATTGCTGAGAACACGTCGTCGATTGCTCTTCCCATCGCGATTCTGCAGGACACGCTCGAGGAGTTGAACGAAGCATTTACGGTGAACATCCTCAGTGTCAGCAGCAATGCGCAACTCGGGACCCCCACCACGACGACCGTCACGATTGAAGACGATGACGCTCCAGTTGTTCTAGTTGGGGAAGCAGTTGTTTCCGTTACCGTAAACAGCGACGACATCCAGATTTCCAACTTCGGCAGCAATTCCTTCCAGATCACAAATACCGGTGACAAGAAGATCGCTTCGGTTTTGATCGATGTAACCAATGCCCTGTACCCGGATTCGGTATTCGATCCCTTTGGCCTGGCGGGCGACACGGCTGCCAAGGTCTTAACCATTGACACCTCGGGAAGCACAGGCGTTATCGCCCCAGATAATACGTCTTACATCGGCGATGGGGGCACGGCTGGATTCGAAGCGATCCAGCTACTTTTCGACGAAGCGGTGGATAACGGTTTTGAACCTGGCGAGACTCTCGGTTTTTCGGTGGACATGGATCCAAACTCGATCGCTGGAGCCGAAAAGACGACGTTGGACGCCGGCACCAGTCCGAGTTGGGACGTCGGTGGCGTCTCGGGAGCGGAATTGATTGGTTCGGCGGTGACAATATCCTTCACCGATGGCACGACCGCCGTGGGACAACTGCAAGGTGCGGCGAATCAGGCCGGCAGCCAGGCGTTGGCGTCACAGGACTCACCTGATCTGCCGGTGTCGCTGACCGTTAACGGATTGGGAGCCGGCGGCGTCGGGACCTACGACCAGAATGGTCCCAGCGTCATCGTCAACGGTCCGGCCGGTCAAACGGCGCGGATCGTTTTGACGAAAGGATTCATCCAGCCGGTAACGAACGAGTTCTTCAATAGCACGGACCCGGCCGACCAGGAGTATGCGCCGATCTTGCAAGCTCAACTCGATGCCCTGGCCGCGTCCGCATTTCCGGCGAATAACGCAGTGGAGTTTCAGACCGTTGACGTCGTTCTGAGCGGGGCGGATCAAGATGTTTCCAGTTTGTTCGACTTCACTGGAGTGGCGAATTACGACTTTGCGGGCGAGGAGCAGGTCCCGCTCGGCTTTGTCACCAGCATCATTGATACTGCGAACAGTAATCTTCCGGTCGGCCAGGTCACGGGGCCAATCTACCTGACCTACGAGACGCTACCCACTGCGGACCTGTCGTTGACTCAGACGGTATCGGATGCATCCCCGTCGATTGGCGACACGGTGACGATTTCCTTTTCGGTCAGCAATCTTGGTCCTGCGGATGCGACTGGTGTCTCGGTGGAGAATCTGCTTCCGAGTGGTCTGGCTTACGTGAGTGACACGAGCGGTGGCGGCTATGATCCGGTCACGGGGATCTGGACTGTGGGGACGGTGCCGGCTTCGGGGAGTGCAAGTCTTGAGATCACGGTGGATGCCGTCAGCGACGGGGTCTACTCGAACTACGGCCAGGTATTCACCTCGGATTTGGCTGACCCGGATTCAGTTCCCGGCAACGATTCGATCGGTGAAGATGATGATGCGACCACGACGATTTCGGTCGGCGTGAAGCCAACGGTGTCAATTATTAGCGGCTCGGTCGCCGTTTCCGAGGGTGCCGGGCAAGTGCAGGTTTCGTTGTTGACCGATGTGACGGTTCCAACTGACGAGACCGTGGAAGTCAGCTTCGAGATTGTTTCTGGTGAGGCGCTGCCGCAGGTCGATTACGACTACCCATCGGGTATTTATGATTCGCTCACGGCCATCTACACGGGGACGGTCGTGATTGCAGGAGGTTCTTCGGACGCGACGATCCTGCTCGATATCCTTCAGGACATCGAGCAGGAGGTGGACGAATCGTTCACGTTCAACCTGACGGGCGTGAGTTCGAACGCCCAGTTGGGCACCTCTTTGGCAACGATCACGATCCAGGACGATGATAGCGCGGTGACGCTTTACCGTGTCAACGCGGGCGGATCGGAGATCGCGGCAACTGACGGTGGTCCGAACTGGACGGCTGACACCACGGGCAGCAACAGCATTTATCTTACTGAGCCGGGCAGTAATAGTGCGGCTGCGTTCTTGGCGTTGGAACCGGGCAGCACGGTGCCGTCGACAACGCCGGGCGGGATCTTTGACACGGAGCGCTGGGACAGTGGTGCCGCGCCAGAGATGGCCTGGGCCTTTCCGGCGCCGGTTGCGGGTTCGTACGAAGTACGTCTCTACATGGGCAACGGCTGGAGTGGCACGAACGATCCCGGGGAGCGTGTCTTTGACGTCTCGATCGAAGGTCAGGTGCCCACCAATCTGGACAACGTGGATCTCTCGGGCCAGTTCGGCCATCTCGTCGGTGCGATGATCTCCAATACCGTGACGGTCAGCGATGGATCGATCGATATTCAATTCCTGCATGGGGTAGAAAACCCGCTGATCAACGGCATTGAGATCATTCAACTCGACGGCAGCCCTCCGCCCGATGCTCTCACTCTGTTAGATTTGACCGAAGACGACGGCGCCAGTGCCGTCTCGTCGGGTGACCCACTCGATACGAACAACGATGGCAAGATCACCGCGCTTGATTCGCTATTAGTAATCAACTCGATGAGCCGCCAGTCAACAGGAATATCCGCTGCGGCTTCGCTGTCACCCGGATCCGCGCATTCGGATCGTCTTGATGTCAACCGTGACGGACGGGTCTCATCGCTCGACGCGCTCTTGGTCGTGAACGCGTTGGCGAAGCAGAACCTGGTCTCAGAAGGCGAGTTTGCTACGTCAAGGAAGCTTGACTTGGTAGCTGCCACCGACGGTGCCATCAACACTCTATGGGTGGACGACGAAGAGTTGACTGAAAGCAACGAAGAATTGCTGTTGTTGCTGGCGAATAGAGCGGATGTGATTCAAGCAAAGAAGCGTTAGATAGGGGAGCCATGGAGGAAACAACGGCTTTGGGAACCAAGCAGAAAAGTGCGTCCCAGGCTTTCGCCCATCGTTGCTCCGCAACTTGATTCTTCGTTGTTGCTGCTAACTGGGACTTGCGTACGGTCGGTTCCTGTGGATAACAGCCCTAATCCTCTTCATCCGTGGCGATGACGTAGGCGGTGGCGTGGGTTCGGCAGGCTCCCATCGAGACGTGGAGCTTTTCGACTCCGATTTGCTCCGCCCAGATGGCGGCCGCTCCGCTGAGGAACATCGCGGGGCCTTCTCCTGCCGTCATCGTGATCTCGATGTCCGTCCAGCGTACTCCCTGGTTGCGGCACTTCATCGCCTTCATCGCCGCTTCTTTTGCTGCCCACCGACGCGCGAAGTGCTGATTCGTGTTCGCTGTCTTCAGGCAGTATTCGATTTCGTTGGGCGTGTAGACTCGTTCCAAAAATTGTTCGCCATGCGTCTCGATCATCGTGGCGATGCGAACACATTCAACAATTTCTGTTCCGATACCTAGGATCGCCATCGCAGTGGTGGCCTGATTGAAAAGTCGAGGTTATCGATGCGGTGGGGACCGGGGTCGAGCATCCGTTCGTTAATACTGACCACCGATCCTCCGTTGGTTCTGGCTTCGCGCGCTGGTCGTGCTCGTGCTCAGCGCAGCGGTGCTCGTGCTCGTAATCGATGCCCGCATGATACCACGCCCTGGACTCC
>JARFQX010000077.1 GCA_029287555.1 Rubripirellula sp.
TTTGGTCGCTTCAGCCCGTTGAGCGCAAGCAACCTCCGGAAGTGAGCGACGAGGAATGGATACGAAGCGACGTCGATCGGTTCATTCTTGCTCAACTCGACGAAGCCGGGCTGGAGCCCAACAAAGACACGGATCCGGTGACGCTGCTGCGCCGGCTCTATTTTGACTTGGTGGGGCTGCCGCCGAGCCCCCAGGAGGTCAGGGCCTTCGTTGCAGAACCCTCTGATGCTCATTTCGAATCCATCGTGGATCGGCTCCTGGCATCTCCGCAGTTCGGTGAACGGTGGGGGCGACACTGGTTGGATGTGGCTCGCTACGGGGAATCCGCCGGCAGCAGTCGTGATGTGTTGATGCTCTATGCGTGGCGATACCGTGATTACGTCATCGATTGCTTTAACGAGGATGTTCCGTTCGATCGTTTCATTACCGAGCAGATCGCCGGCGACCTGCTGCCTGCGGAGTCCGAGGCGGAACGACAGCGTCAGATCATCGCGACCGGTTTGTTGGCGATCGGGTCGAAGTCGCTCAACGGGGGCAATTTGACCTACGACATCATTGACGACCAGATCGATGTGATTTCCAAGTCCGTGCTGGGAATGACGGTTTCCTGCGCGCGCTGTCACGACCACAAATTCGATCCGATCCCGACCCGTGACTATTATTCTCTCGCAGGTTTCTTTCTCAGCACGGAGACTCGCTACGGAGGCGGCACCAAACGTCCCAAGAGCCCAAAGGAAAAGGCACAGCAATATCTGGTTCTGGATCAACCGCTCTCTCCCGAAGAGGCGAAGCAACGGACCGAGAGGCTGAAGAAAGCGGAGCAGTTGGACAAACAAGTCGCCGCGTCGCGCAAGCGAGTCAAGGCGCTCGCCGGAAAGGTGCCGGTCGAGTTTCGTGGATCTGGTGACAAGCCGATTCCCGAATCGATTGACACGGCAAAGGCGAAAACGATCCGACAGTACCAAGGCGCTCTGCGGTTGCTGCAAAAGCGGCTCGCCGAGCAGGAGCAAATCGAGGCGTCACTTGGACCCGAACCCGCTTACGCATTGGGGGTCCAGGATGCGAAGAAGATCACCGATGCGAGAGTTCTCGTTCGCGGGGAAAAGAACCAACCGGGCGATCCCGTGAAGCGAGGTGTTCTGTCCGCCCTCGGCGAGTTTTGTGATCCTGGCCCGATCGATGACGACAGCAGTGGCCGCTTGCAACTCGCAGCCTGGCTGGTCCATCCCGACAACCCGCTGACGCCGAGGGTCGCCGTCAATCGCGTTTGGCAGCATCTGATGGGGAGCGGACTGGTCGACACGGTGGACAATTTCGGCGTCACTGGATCGCTGCCATCCCATGGTGAACTGATGGATTTTCTCGCTTCTGAATTCGTGCAGACGCATCGTTGGTCGATCAAGTCAACGATTCGGCAATTGGTGACCTCGCGCGTTTATCGACTTTCCAGCCGATTCAAGGATGAAGCATTCTCGGTTGATCCCGACAATCGGCTGAGGTGGCGGATGCCTCGTCGCAGGCTCGAAGCCGAACCGCTTCGCGACGCGATGTTGTCGGTCAGCGGACAATTAGATCTCACTCGCCCCGAAGGTTCGCTGGTGATGCGAATCGGCGAGGGGGAAGTCGGCCGGAACATCGATACCAGCGTTCTTGAGGAACCGTTTGAACATCGCAGCGTCTACCTGCCGATCATTCGCGGGATCATTCCTGAATCGTTGCGGCTTTTTGACTTTCCTGAACCCTCGAACGTCCAGGGCGTGCGCGACAGCAACACGACGCCGACTCAGTCGTTGTTCTTGATGAACGGGGAGTTTGCCGTTCGCGTCGCGGGTCGCTTTGCAGATCGCCTGTTATCGGACTCGGCTTTGAACAGCGATGCCGATCGAATTCGTCAAGCTTACTTGTTGTGCTTCGCGATCGAGCCGTCGACCCAGCAGGTGTCGCGTGATTTGCGATACATCCGTGACATGATGCCGGAGCCTCCCGCAAATCAGGAAGCGACGCGAGCTGGCAAGACGAGACTCAAGGCGACGCGGCGCTCGAGCGACCAGGCTCAGCTCGCCTGGACGACGTACTGTCAGTCATTGCTGGCCAGTGCCCGGTTCCGTTTTATCGACTGAGTTTTATCGACAGCCTATCGAACTTTTGTCTCGTGACATTCCATCGGACCAAATCATGATTCAGACCCGTCGACAATTACTGCATGCTGCCACGTGCGGGCTCGGCACACTTGCCTTGATGGACCTGCAGCAGCGTGCTGCGGCATCAAGCCCAGCCGATTCGGCTGCGAAGGCCGCTTTGTCGCCCAAACCGCCCCATCATCCACCTCGGGCAGACAGTTTGATTTTTCTGCACATGCGGGGCGGTCCGTCGGCGATGGAGACGTTTGAACGCAAGCCGGAGTTGGATCGGCGAGCGGAGTCCCAGGGCGAGAAAAAGGGACGGAAGCTGACGCCGTCGCACTGGCCGTGGAAGCGTCGCGGTGAAAGCGGGCTGTGGGTGTCGGAGTTGCTCAAGCACACCGCCGAACGGGCGGACGAACTATGCGTCCTTTCCGGGATGCACACCGACATCGGGAACCACACGCCCGCGATGTTGCAGCTGCACACCGGATCGTTCACTTTCACGCGACCCTCGATGGGATCCTGGTTGCTGTACGGCTTGGGCAGTGAGAACCAGAATTTGCCGGGCTTCATCAGCATCAGTCCGCCGGTGATCAATGGTGGGGCGAACAACTATGGTTCGGCATTCTTACCGGCGATTTTCCAGGGCACGGCGATCGGGGACATCAAGACGCCTGTCCGCGATGCGGAAGTTGGAAACCTGGCCAATCCTATGCTGTCACGTGACGATCAACGCCGCCAACTCGATTTTCTGCGGACCATCAATGAAGACTATGCGGCGTCGCTCGAAGGCGAGGCGGCCGCCGTCGACGGTGTCATCGACGCGTTCGAACTCGGTTTTCGGATGCAGTCGGAGCTTCCCAGCGTCATGGACATCTCGGGAGAAACTCAGGAGACACTTGACCTGTACGGAATCGGCGACGGAAAGCCTTCTGATAATTTTGGCCGACAGTGCTTGCTCGCACGGCGCATGGTCGAGGCGGGTGTGCGACACGTGGAATTGTGCGACGAGTTCTGGGACCAGCACAGCGCGTTGGTGAAAGGTCACAATGCCAGGGCGGCAGCAACTGATCGACCGATTGCGGGATTACTGACCGACCTGCGGCGGCGAGGCTTGCTCGACCGCACCTTGGTCTTGTGGGGTGGCGAATTCGGTCGAACGCCCGACACCGCGAAGAAAGATCTCGATGGCCGCGATCACAATCCCAACGGTTACACCATGTGGTTGGCCGGCGGCGGTGTGAAACGCGGATTCCAATACGGTGCGACGGACGAACTCGGCTACAAATCGGTCGAGGGGCGCGTCCACCTCCACGACCTGCATGCAACAATCCTGCACCTGATGGGTCTGGATCACAAACAGCTGACCTATCGCTACGCCGGCCGCGACTTCCGCTTAACCGACGTGCATGGCCGCCTCGTCGAAGAGGTGTTCGCGTAGCGAGTGGCGAGTGGCGAGTGGCGAGTGGCGAGTGGCGAGTGGCGAGTGGCGAGTGGCGAGTGGCGAGTGGCGAAATTCTTGTCTTTCTCGCCTCTCGCCGCTCGTTTCTCGCTTCTCCACTCAAAGACTAACACGCACCGTTCGATCCCGGCCCTCTTTGGGATTCACAACGCGTAATTCGAGTCGCCCTCGTGAAGCTCGTTCGGCCGCCTCGAGATCCTCGGCGCTACCGACCGCCTTTCCGTTCGCTTCCAAGATCAGCAATCCCGACTGAAGTCCCGCACGAGCGGCCGGACTGTTGGCTTCGACATCGGTGATTTCCAAAGCTGGTTTGCCCTGGTAGAAGGCGAGCTTGGTCTTGGTGCCAAGTGGTTGCATTTGTTCAGCTGCACCCGTGCTGGTGGTGGCGGAAGAGGCGGCGACGTTGACGTCCACTTCACGGCCGCTGCGTACGTCTCGCACCGTCAAGGCCATGCCGCGAGGGCTGCGGCGATAGATGTCTTCAAGTTGCTGCTGGCTTTCGAGCGCTGTGCGGTTTGCCTCAACCAACACGTCCCCTTGCTCAATCCCCGCGGCTGCGGCGGGACTGTTTCGAACAACACTGACCACCTTCAACGCGCGATCTCGACCGAGCGAAACAGTTTCCGTGACCAGGCCCAACGTTCCCGCAGCGGCTGTACTTGGCGCCCGCTCGGACGACGCGGGCTCGAACCAATCGTCGCCTTGTGGAACCCACTGGCCAGCGCGGTCGGTCGTAAGCGTGGCCCGAATCGAATCTTGTGACTTGGGAAGGTCGCCATCGGATCCCCGTCTAAACAGACCACCGCCGCGCCTTGGTGATGCGGCGTGGATGTAGACGTATTGTCCCGGTGCCGGATAGCGTCCCATCGCCTGGACAGTCCCGGGGGCTTCCGACGTTTGCACCAGCACTTGAACCAGTGATTCATCCTCTCCCTGGTAAACCTTAGCCACGCGGCCCACGATGATGACGGAGGTATCCACCGCGACGGCGACGTCCTGGGCAGCCAGAGATTGGCTCATGAAGGCGGACGCGAAGATGGCGGTGCACGCGGGGAGTACCGCAAAAGCTTGAGCCAAGCGGGCGAGGTCGTTTGTAATCATGAAGGGGTGGCCTTTCACTCTGCATGTCGACAATGGGGATGGGGAGGCGAATGCCCAGTCCAACATCAGCTTGGGCGAGACGCGCAAGGATTGTCGGCCAGTGGCCGCACCATTTCAAGCGTGCAGGCGACGGTTGGTGTCAAAGGGATTCCCCAACGAGCCCGTCCTTCTTCCGTCGCCCCTCGCCCCTCGCCCCTCGCCCCACGCAACTCGCCCCACGCAACTAGCCCCACGCAACACGCCCCACGCAACACCCCCCACGCAACACGCCCCGCGCAAAACGCCCCACGCAACACGCAACAAGCAACACCCGAAACGCGCAAGAAAAAACCC
>JARFQX010000094.1 GCA_029287555.1 Rubripirellula sp.
CCGTGGCTGTCGAGCAATTCATGGATCGAGGCCGCCAGCTGCCGATTCTGGTCGAGGTTGCCAAGGGATCGCCCGGTCAGCTTGGCAAGCTGGTCCTGGATCGCCAGACGAATCGCCCGCTGCAGACGATGGAGCTCCCGCTGCAGCTCGTTCATCGCCTCATGGGCTTCACCGGGAGTGATCGCGGGGCTGCTGGTCATGTTGGATCGGCTATCCGTAGCAACGCGAGAGCAATAAGAGACGCTTCCAAAAGAAACGTGAACAAAGTCACAGCGGTGGTCGATGCCTTCTCTGAAAACGACCTGTGGACAAGTTTATACAAATTGTATAACATGTCCAGGCGTGAAGCGAAATGGCGCTTGCGCCGAGCATCCCGAACAACCAATGTCGAGCATCCCGAACAACCAATACCGCCTGCCGGGTCGGGCCACGAATCCTGCTTTCGCCCCCAGGTCAACATGGCGGCAATCGGCTGATTTCACTACTGTCGTCCTAATCACCCCCCACGCTACAACGCTTCCCTGCTTGAAACGCCCATGACGGTCAATCAACAAACAGTTGAAGAGACAAAGGCCCAGATTCGAGGGCTGGTCAATGAGATCGCGCAGTTGGCCAAGAGTGGTGCCACGGCCGAGGAGTTTTATCCGGAGCTGCTCACCCGAGTGATCACGGCGTTGGCGGCTGCCGGCGGTGCGATCTGGCTGCTGGATGAGGATCGCCAGCTGCGACTGCAGTATCAGATCAACGCCGAGCCATCGGTGCTCAACGCGGACAACGAGGACGGGACTCGGCACAACCGACTGATTCATCGGGTTGCCAATAGCGGTCAATCGATGCTGGTGCCGCCCTATTCGGGAACCACCGACGGGGATGCGGAAGGCAATCCGACACGCTACTTGTTGGTCCTCGGTGCCTTGAAACACGATGGCCAGCATGATGGATTGATCGAGGTCTTCCAACGTCCCGACACCGCGCCGGACACCCAGCGCGGTTATCTTCGCTTCGTGCAACAGATGTGCGAGCTGGCGGCCGAGTGGCTGCGCAGCCAGAAGCTGCGAACCTTGGGCGATCGTCAGACGCTGT
This sequence comes from Rubripirellula sp., assembly GCA_029287555.1. Taxonomy (GTDB): domain Bacteria; phylum Planctomycetota; class Planctomycetia; order Pirellulales; family Pirellulaceae; genus Rubripirellula. The sequence goes on from JARFQX010000094.1 coordinate 1,084, forward strand.
GGCAGCAGGCGGATGCTTTCGCGCGGGCGTCACACGAGTCGCTGGATTTGAAGGAGACGGCTTATATCGTTGCCAATGAGGGGCGGCGCTTGATCGGTTGTGATCGAGTCAGCGTCGCGATCAACAAAGGGCGAAAGTGCAAGGTCCAGGCAATTAGTGGCCAGGACACGATTGAGAATCGATCGAACATCGTCGCGGCTCTGAACAATTTGGCCACCCGCGTGGTGGCTGCCGGCGAACCACTTTGGCATGACGGATCGACGGAAGATTTGCCGCCGCAAATTGAAGATGCGCTGGAGGATTACGTCGATCAATCTTATGGACGAAACGTTGCCGTGTTGCCGTTGCGCGAGCCCGAGCGCCGGCTCGGGGTGGATCAGGCCGCCGGTGCCGCCGGCGAGATCGACCGTGACCACGCCCACCGGGGTGAGGTGATCGGCGCGTTGATTGTCGAGCAGATCGAAAGTGACATTCCACCGGAGATCTTCAAAGCTCGATGTGATCTGGTTTACGAGCATGGGACGCGGGCGATTGCCAATGCCCGATCTCACACCAATTTGTTCCTGATGCCCCTGTGGCGCGCCCTCGGACGGGCTTCCTGGGTGCTGCGGGCTCGAACGTTGCCCAAAACACTCGGGGTCGTCGGATTGATCGCCGCGGTGTTGCTCGGGCTGGTCTTCATCAAGAAGGATTTCAACCTGGAGGCGGAGGGAACGCTGCTGCCGGTCGAGCGTCGCGAAGTCTTCGCACCGATCGACGGAGAGGTCATCGAGGTCCTGGTCGACCACAACGACGAAGTCGAAGCCGGCCAAGAGTTGATTCGCATGCGCAACCGCGATTTGGAAGTTCAGTTGACCGAGGTCAAGGGCCAGATTCAGACCAATTTGGCGGAGAAGATTCGCGTCGAAGGTCAGATGAGTTTGCGCCGCCAGTTGGATGATTCCGAGCGGCGATCGCTCGAGGCGGAGCAGAACAAGCTCGCCACGGAAAACAAGGTTTTGCAGGAAAAACTCAAGCTGTATGAAGCCCGCGAGGAAGACTTGATCATCCGCTCGCCGATCAAAGGAAAGGTCGTTTCTTGGGATGTCGAGAAGACCCTGCGCAGCCGTCCCATCGTGACGGGCCAAGTGCTCTTGGAAGTGGCCGACCTCAGCGAGCCCTATTTTCTCGAGGTCGAGTTGCCCGAGAAACGCGAGGGCCATCTCGACGAGTATGTGGCCAAGCAGGGGCTCACCGGCCCGGATTCCAAGCTCGACGTGACGTACATCCTGGCAACCGACCCCGATGAGCCGCTCGACGCCGTGCTGATGCTCGACAGCATCGCGATGCGTGCCGACGCCAACGAAGAGCATGGTGCGGTGGTCAAGATGAAGGCCATCCCCGAGCAGGAGAGTCTCAGGAAGTTGCAGCCGCGACCGGGAGCCAAGGTGATTGCAAAGGTCTACTGCGGTCGTCGCAGCAGCGGCTTTGTCTTCTTCCATGAAATCTACGAGTGGTGCTGTAAGTTCTTCTTCTAACGGCCCAGCGTCGCGAGCCGACAGCGCGCGAGCGGAGCGATCCAAAGTCATTTTCGTTTTTTTGGAGTACTTGAGATGCGAATGAACCAGGCAACGACCAGGTTCGGGATATTGGTCGCCGGCTGTCTGATGATGGGTCAGCTCCAGGCCCAGCAGGGACAACCGAGAGAGGTTTCGCCCGGTGAAGGGATTTCCGCGGAAAACTGCATGGTCCAGTACATCAATAAGGTGAATGTGTCTGCCAAGGCAGAGGGAATGTTGATGGAGCTTCGCTTCGAAGAGGGCGATACCGTCAACGAGGATGATGTCCTGGCGATCATCGACGATACGGCTGCGGAACTCGCCTTGGAATTGAAGAAGGCGGAAGAGAAGGAGGCCATCCTCAACGCTGCGAATGAAGTGAACTTGGAGGATGCCAAGAATTCCGAAGAACTGGCCAGTGCCGAGTCCGAGGCTTACAAGGAATTGCGTCGCCAAGGCGCCATACCTTACTGGGAAATGGAAAAGAAGCGACTGGAGGCAAAACGAGCGAAATTG
>JARFQX010000675.1 GCA_029287555.1 Rubripirellula sp.
TAACGGCGACGGCGATTGTTGGCTACACGTTCCTTCTGTTTCGCTCGGTTGCCGTCGAAGGGCTTGAGTCGCCGGCAGCCAGCGGGCTTGACCTGCGGACCGGGGGCTTGATGCTCGCCTTCGCGACCTGTTCGAGCGTCGTGACTTACTTCGTGACTCGAACGGCGGGCGAGTTGAAAAATCGGGAGCGGCAACTACTGCGAGCCCAGGCGGCGGAGGCGGCCAGCCACCGGCTCGAGGGGCTAACAACGTTGGCTGCCGGCGCCGCCCACGAACTGGCAACTCCCCTTTCAACGATCGACGTGATTGTCCGCGAACTCTCAAGACATCTTGAAGCCTGTGAGAAGCCGGAATCCGTCGATACCGATTTGAAGCTGATTGACGGTCAGCTGGAAATGTGTCGTCAAATTCTGCAACGGATGAGATCGGCGGCCGGAGACTCGATGGCCCACCGCTGGGACCACACCACCGTCGGCGACCTGATCGACACGACACTCGATGGGATCCGTGACCCTCACCGCGTCGACGTGGTCGATGGCACCGACGCTGTGGAAAGTCGATCCCTGTGGGTGCCGCAAGAAGCGGTGGCCCAGGCCATTCGCAATCTCATTCACAACGGTCTCGACGCCAGCGGAGAGACCGGTCGCGTTCACGTGGAGCCTCGACTGGAAGGCACGAGCTTGCAGATCGCGGTGGTCGATTCAGGCTCGGGCATGAGCGAAGAGGTGCTTGGACGCGCGTCGGATCCCTTCTTCACCACCAAAGAGCCGGGGCGGGGAATCGGTCTTGGTTTGTTTCTGACCCGCAACGTGATCTCGCAGCTGGGGGGACAACTCGAGTTCCGCTCGAAGCTGGGCCAGGGCACCGAAGCAATTGTCTCGCTGCCGCTGAAAGCGTCTCCGCCGTCCGATGCCGGCCATTCGTTCGAGCGTGGTGCTCGATTATCTCGCGAAAACAAAGCGGTTTGATCGCTGCCATCGCGACAGCTGAGATTCATTCATTAAGATGGTCCGGACGGTCCGATTCGTGTGTTCCTTCCTGCTTGGACGATGAAATGATCGAGCCTTCCGGTGACTCGGCCCCCGTTTACGATGCGGCCTCGGTCGGGGCCAACAGCATCTTGCTGGTCGATGACACCTTCGTGCTGCGAGAACGCCTGTCGATGGCAATGCAACAACGAGGCTTTCGTGTGGAAACCGCCGGTAGCTTCGACGAAGCGGTGGAAGTGTTTCGCACTCGCCCGACTGATCTGGCCGTGCTCGATTTGAGGATGCCGGGCAAGAGCGGGCTTGAGCTGCTGCGGAAACTGCTCAGCCTCAAACCGGACACTCGCATCATCATGCTTTCTGGATTTGGGAGTATTCCCGCGTCCATCGATGCGGTGCGTGCCGGGGCGGTCAACTTTCTCAGCAAGCCAGCCGATGCCGACGATATCCTTACCGCCTTCGTTCGCGGCGACGAGCCGAGCGTTCCCGATGGGGCAGTTGCCTTCCCGGCGCCGTCGCTGGCGCGAAACGAGTGGGAGCACATCCATCGCGTGCTCAGCGATTGCGGAGGCAACATCTCCGAGGCGGCCCGCCGGCTGGGGATTCACCGTCGCTCGCTGCAGCGAAAGCTTCGCAAACGGGCTCCCGAAGACCCCGCTGTCCCGGAACCGGACGAAGAGGATCCGGATGCGTGACATGGGTCAGCCAGCGGAGAAGAATCAAAGTCTGGGACAGATTCGGCTGCAACTGTAGCTCCGCCTGTCCCCAGGCGGTAGTCGAGAGGCGGGCCGGCCGGTAAGAATCCAAGTCTGGGACAGACTCGGCTAAGGTGTGTGGCTACGACTTTCCCCAGGCGGTAGGCGGGCCAGCGGCCAAGAATCCGAGTCTGGGACAGACTCGGCTACGGTTGTGGCTACGACTTTCCTCAGACGGTCGTCGGTTGTGGCTCCGCCTGTGGGCTCTGACGCTTCACGAAGCGATAACGATCCATGCGAAGCAACCACAGCGATACGACGAACCAGACCTGGGCGATCAAGGCGGAGATGGTAAACATCCATTGGGCTCCGACGATTTGTGTCAGGGCGACGCCGAACGCCGTGACAAGAACCATTCCGGCAAACCGTGACATCACCAGCTTGGTGCCGAGGAAGGCCCAAACCGCAGTCACCGTCGCTCCGGACATGGTGCTGGCGATGCAAATGATGAAGACGAACGTGTTCAAATCGACGCGTTGAAAGCCGGTCCATGCAATCAGGTAGCGGCAGACTCCAAACAGGATGGCCAGCACCCCGGTCCAGATCAAAACGTGCTGGATCCCAAACTGCAGTGCGTCGCGCTGCGTCGACTCACTACCGATTTGCCGCAGCGACCCGGCGCATGCTCGCAGCAATCCGGTCGTCGAAGCAACGATCAGCGCGCAGCTCCAGCAAAAAACCTGAAACTCAACAATCTCGCCACCACCCACCGCGAAACTCGACAACACGCCCGCCGCGAAAATCGCCGGTGAAATCCAAAAGAATCGTGTTTTGGATTGCCCAAGCCCGGCCCAAAACCCGAGCATCTCGCATTGCCAAACAAGCAGTGCGAAGAAGATGAGGTCAAAATAGCGGCTCGGCAGTCCCGCATTCAGGCAGATGCCGGTCCAAACCATGACCGTCGCGGCAATCTGCGTCCAAAGCAGTCGGCGAGCGAGTGTCCAGGTCGCGTTGCCCGTCATCTTCTCCGGTTGGCTCATTGCGTCGTTGCCTCCAAATGCCGCACCGCAAAGATCCCGGCCGGGGGAAGCGACGACGTGCCCCCTACATCACGGAGAAGTAATTCTCACAAGCGAAGTCCAAGTACTCTTTCTTCAGCTCGATCGGAATGTCATTGTAAAGGCAGTAGTTCTTGACCTGCAGCAACAGGTCACGGGGCTGACACATTCTCATCGGCCGACTGATCGGCTTGTAGTGCGTCTCAATCAGGTAATCGATTGCGTCTTCGCTGTGAGGCACCTGCAGCACCTTGCACATGATCTTGAACAGTTCACGAAACTCCTCTTCCGGCGGGTTCTCCGCTTCGATCTTGTACGGGATACGACGCAAGAACGCATCATCGACCAGGTCTTTCGGTTCCAAGTTGGTGCTGAACACAACCAACTGATCAAAGGGGACCTGGATCTTTTTGCCGCTGGACATATTCAGGAAGTCGTACCGCTTTTCCAGCGGCACGATCCACCGGTTGAGCAACTCGTCGACACGCATCTTCTGTCGACCGAAGTCGTCGATCACCAACGTTCCACAGTTACTCTTGAGCTGCAGAGGAGCCTCGCTGATGTTGGTTTCCAAGTTGCTTTGGACTTCCAACATGTCCATCGTCAATTCACCACCGGAGATAATGGTTGGCCGTTCGATCCGGACCCACCGTTTGTCGAATCCGGCGTCATCCAACAGGCCGCGGCCAGCCTCGGGCATTCTCATCGTATGGCACATCGGGTCCCAAAGCCGGAGCACGTCGCCATCGATATCGATCGCCCGAGGGATCCAAATGTACTTCCCGAACGCCCCGGTCACGCGTTCGGCGATCGACGTTTTACCGTTGCCGGGGAAACCAAACAGGAACATACCGCGACCGCTGGCCACCGCTGGCCCTAGCTTCTCGAGCATCTTGGGATTGATCAGCAGATCCTCGAAAGCGCGCACCAAGTCAGTACGCTTGGGGTGCTGGCCCTCGATCGACTGTCGCTTGACGCTGGCGATGTAATCCTCCAGTGGCACCGGGCACGATCCGTAGTAGGTGCAGTCCCGATTGTGATTGCGCGCGATCTGGCGTCCCGACTCGGTCAAGATGTAGACATAATCATTGGTCTCGGTCGCGCTCTTGTAGGCAACGTTCTGTTCCATCTTGAGCCGGGTCAACATGGGCTCAACCATGCGGAACGGCAACTTGACCTGATCGGCAATTTTTCGACCCTCGGCCTCGCCGATGTTAGCAAGGAAGCGATAGACGATCGCCTCGAGAATGGACTCGTTGACGCCAGCGGTGACGATATCGAGTGGCTCGGTAGGCCGCCACGGCTCATCTCTGGTGGGAGTGAAGCCGGGGGGAAGCCCATCCTCGGCGGCAGTGAAAACGGCTGGCTGGGGACGGGGCGGATGGGCTTTTGCGGCGGTCCGCACGTGTCGCGCGGTCGGCGGAAGCTGGCTCGCGGTGGGGGGAACCGGCGGCGAAGGCGAACTCGCCGACGGGGTAGACGCCCCATGATTCGCCTGGGGCTGTCCGGGAATACTGGACGCTGACACACCAGCCGCTGGGTTTCCAGCCGCTGGGTTTCCAGGCACTGGGTTTCCAGGCACTGGATTACCCGCCGCAGGTGCATTGGATCCCGGCGTTGCGGATGGCCGCGAAATTGACGGCCGTGGTGATCCCTGGGGACCACCCGAGGCGAGACGCGGCTGCTGCTTGGGCCGCTGAGTTTCCTCCTCGCCACTGAGCGACTGGATCCGAGAAATCAACGCATCGAGCTTGCTGTCAACGTTGTTTTCATTGCCGGAAGCGTTTGATTGAGTCATGAGGTCCTCAGTGGAATCCTGAGTCAACGCGGGAATCGAAATTGGCTGCTCGACTCGCAAGCCGGAAGTCTTCTTTGCGGAGCGGGCGGGCTCTGCGCCAGCCGTCAACAACCGCTATCGTCAATATCGACGCAAAACGGTCCGTTCCCCACAAAATCGTCAGCCCCCGAGGATCCGGGATCCGGAATCCGGGATCCGGGATCCGGAATCCGGGATCCGGGATCACGCCCAGTCGCTCGCGAGGGGTATCGTGGCCGCGCGTGCGGTGCTTCTGCCCCGCAAAGCCGGGGGAGACGGGAGCCAGAGTGAGATGTGTAGACACCAATGCCCCGAGGCCGCGTGAGGTAGATTGTTTCGCGTTTCGGACGGTCAATCGTTGGAGCGGTGGTCTCTAGAAAGCTCAACAGCGCAAGTTCAAGACGCGTGACCGGGGTTGACTGTGGTACAGGACAGCGACCGGGACACGCCTGAAACATCTCTCCAATCCGAACAAACCGCAAAACGTTGGAGCCACTGCCAGATCGGTCCCCTTGTCCAGAGAAAGGCGTTGGATCGGCAGCGGTCAGTGATGTACGGGAAGATCGAGTCAATCCGTTTCCGCGCAACGCCCATGTTCTTCCTTGGGCCGATCATGACTACGCCGACCGCCTCCATCGCGTCCGTCCCGTTGCGAATCGAATCGCTTCTTCAACAGCTTGGCGACTTTGGTCTTGCTGCCGGGGCTCGCGAGGTGATCCGCTGCGGGGACTTCGATGGAAAGGGGAATCGGGCGCTGGCGGATTGGTTGTCGGACGACCGGGAACTGTGTCAGCGTCTGCTACGCTGGTGCAACACGCCTCTGTACAACCTGGCTCGGCCCTTCCGATCGCTCGAGGAGGCGTGCGGCGTGATGGACGGTTGCGAACTGGCACGCCTGGCGGTGCTGGCGAGTGTCCGAGGCCACTTCCTGCCCGACCGACAAGTGGACCAGTATCATCGTGAGACGCTTTGGAGCCATTCCATTGCGGTGGGAGCCGCCGCGGCCATCATTTCTCGAACGACCGGTTGCGGTGACCCCAGCCTTATCTTTGTTGCCGGCTCGCTGCATGACATCGGGCTGCGGGCCAGCGAGCAAATCAATCCCCAGGCATTGGGCGCCGTGATGTCGCTGGTGGATGAACTCTCGCCGATCCACGAGGTGGAGCGAGAACTATTGGGCTGGGATCACGCGTGCTTGGGCGAGGCGGTCGTGCGGCATTGGGGCTTGCCGGAACCGGTCGCGTTGGTCGCACGTTATCATCACGAGCCGGAGCAAGTGTTGTCCGGGACATGGGGGGACGGGGCATCGGGGGACGGGGCATCGGGGGACGGGACATGGGGGGACGCGGTCGCTTGCGTCGCGTTGGCCAACTACCGTTGCAGCCGCGCGGGGTGGGGCACGGTGGGTCGACAGTACTTGCCGACGCCGAGCCAACCGGTCTTTGCGCACCTGGGGATCGATCAGGGGCTACTGCGAGTACTTTGGCAACAGCTCTATGTCGCGCTCGAATCGGTCAAGCTGCTTCGCTGATCGACGTCGGATGAGATCAGGCGTGGGTTCAAGCCCATCATCGGCCGAAGCGGCTTTTCCCAGCGCAGCGAGATTCTCACAGCGCAGCGAGATTCTCCCAGCGCAGCGAGATTCTCACAGCTCAGCGAGCTGCGCCCAGCGCAAGCAGATTCCCGGCGTGCGCAGAGTAGCCGGCGATGGCTGGGAGAGAAAAGGGAGAGAAGGGCTGCGGAATGTTGGGCGAAGCGACGCGAACCTAACCATGGAGCGATTGTCTTAGAACAGGGCGAAAAGAATTTCGCGAGAAAATGCTCAAAGGCTATTGCCAGTTAGATCAGGCGCCGATATCTTTCCGCCTCTCGCTCACCGAACCCGTTTTTCTTCCGAGAAGATCATGGGAAAGTAAGCGAAACACAACTGTCGAAAATTCGCGAAATCGAACGATTCGGCCAGTTGACGAAAGCGTCTAGATCCCGGATATTACGGGACTCTGGCTGAGGCCATTCGCCTCTTCCCGAAGGGAACTGGCATCGCAAATGCGGCGGTGTTTGGGGCCAACCGATCATTGACAATTTGGTGATGAAACTTCTGTTGAGTTCAGCAGAGCGAGATCGCTGTTTGCTGTCGTCTTGTATGGGACGGCAGTGAAAACAAATGGCGAATCGCTGTGGCGCCCAACCGAGCGCCACAGAGCAGAATCAGACTTTCGGTTTTCCATTGATTTTTCCCGGTCAGGCCCATGGCTTGACTGGTGAATCGATACAAATTGAAGGGTTTGATCCTGGCTCAGAATGAACGTTGGCGGCGGGGATTAGGCATGCAAGTC
>JARFQX010000152.1 GCA_029287555.1 Rubripirellula sp.
GTTGGCGAGCGTGCCCGCGGTGAAGGAAAGTACGCTTGCAGCAAAAATGATGACGGTCAATCTCACGGGCTCTGTCCCCAATGATGTAATTGCCAGAACGGTGGAAATCACTGGGCGACGGCAATCGGGTCGGCACCGACGGAAACGCGCTGCCCGTTGCTCCGGTGCAGTACGCCCAGCATGGGCGTGATCTTGTGGGGTGCAAGTCCCCTGTACTTTGTTCCGGTTACTTCTGTGGGAGTCATGATCCCAAATGGATAGCTCATAGAAGACAGTACGAGGCGAGGGCAACTGCGGGGAGGTGGCGAACCGTGGGGAGGAAGCCTGCGAAGATGAGCGTAAGAGCTGGCCTGTACGATCGCCGTCGAACGCGTTCTCGCCAAGCCGCGCCAGGCTACGAACAGAAACGAAATCGAGGCCGACGAATACGGATGATCAGGCTGCTGACTGCGAGCTCGAACCAGAAGAGCGAACGGAGGTGGACCGGGAACTTGGGCGAGGATAGATCACGATGCTCCCGGCTACTGTGGACTCGGCGGTTGGCTGCACAGTTCGCCGAAATCCAATCCGAGTTTTCGCGATGTGTGCGGCGGAGCGATCTGGCCAAATTCGAGCGGACGATGCAACCGACGCGCGAATACTGATCAAGACCCGACGCGTCAGGGGCCGGCTACGCACCGCTAATTCTGTCGCCCGGGCGGTCAGCGCTCCACTTGAATCCGACGAGATCGGCGACTCTGGTCCAGCATTTAGTTAGATGTTTTTTCTCGCTGGATGCGGGGTCCCTCGGATCATCGGAGTCCAAGACCTGGATCCTCCGAGGCCTCTCCGTTCCTTCCGGGCCAACAATCTCTTTCAATGCATCGCCCATGTCATTATCAGGCCGTTGTCATATGCGTGCAAGAAACATCAGCTCCATCTGCAGATTTGATTCTTGTAAGCCCGAATAGATCTTTCTTCATTCGAACTGACTGCCCCGGCAATCGTTCGCCCCGTCATCATCTATCATGGCGAGGTCATTTTGCACGTCGATTCAGCAATGAAGCATGTCCGAATACCAGATCATTACCGTCTTTGCTGCCTTTGCGTTTGCCTATAGCCTGATCGCGTCGAAGTTAGAAAAGACGCCGGTCAACGGGGCACTTGCCTACGTTTTGATCGGGATGCTTTGTGGCCCGCATCTGCTCGGTTTGGTCGACTTGCCGATTGACGAGGAAGGATTCAGCCTTCTGGCCGAGATCGCACTCGCGATCTGCCTTTTCACGGACTCGTCCAATGCCAACTTGACCGTACTCAAAAGCGTCGAAGCAATACCTGTTCGGTTGTTGACAATTGGTCTGCCATTGACGATCGCATTAGGTCTGGCGATCGCCTGGTTGATATTTGGTGAGCTCAGCTTCTGTGAAATTGCATTGATCGCCACGATGCTGGCGCCGACCGACGCAGCGTTGGGAAAAGCGGTCGTCACTAATCCTGTGGTGCCGGCGAAGGTACGGGAAAGTTTGAATGTGGAAAGTGGTTTGAACGACGGCATCTGCGTGCCAGTGATTCTGTTCTTCATCGCGCTGGCCGCCAGCACGGGAGAAGCCTCCGCATCGACCCCGGGGATTGTTTCGCTGACTCTGAGGGTGATCGGCATTGGCGTGGTGACCGGTCTTGCACTCGCGCTGTTGGGTGGATTCGCCTTGAGGACTTCCGCAGCTCGCGGTTGGGTGGCTGGTACCTGGCTGCAGTTTCCCATCATCGCACTCGCTTTGCTCTGTTTTGGATTGGCGCAGTGGCTGGGAGGCAGCGGCTTCATCGCGTCGTTCGTGGGCGGTCTGACGTTTGGCGCATTAACGAAGCAGCACAAACAAGAATTCCTGGAGGCAGCCGAAGGCACAGCGGACGCCGTGGCAATGGTGACCTGGTTTACGTTCGGAACGATCATTTTGAAGATTCTACTGCCGGGACTCAGCTGGCAAGTGTTGGTCTATGCTCTGCTCAGCCTTACCGTTGCTCGGATGTTGCCTGTTTTCTTGTGTCTGCTGGGCAAGGGATTGAAGCCGGACACGCTGCTATTCATGGGCTGGTTCGGACCACGGGGCCTGGCCAGTATCGTGTTTGTGGTGATGGTCATCGCTGAGAAGCTGCCTGGCAACGAAACGATCGTGGAAGGGGTTTCGTGGACGATCGTCATAAGCGTCGTTTTGCACGGTCTATCCGCCAACCCGCTGGCGTCCATTTACGGTGCCCGGGCCGACGCGCGCGGAGGCGAAATCTGAACGCACCACCTGTGTCGAAGCGTTGCCCATCATGACTTGTGATGGATTCGTTCGCTGGTCGCGTCCGCGAGTGCTCGCGTGGCAACAGCGACGGTCATTCCAGTCAGGACCATGCCGATGGCGCCGATCGCGACGCTGACCGCGCACCCTAATCCGGTTTTAGGCGTGATGTCACCATATCCAATTGACAAGCCCGTGATGAATGCAAAGTAGATCGCTTGGGCCAGCGGAATACCCTCGAAGTGAGAGACCAGGAATCCGCCAAGCAGTAACAGTAGCAGCAAGCCAACCAGCACTTCACGTACGAACATCAGATAGCGGACGAAGTGACCGGCAAAATCTTTGATTGCACTGACTCGGTTGCGCATGCTTCCGATTCCTTTTGAGGCTGCCTGTTACGGTTGGACCGGCTGTGGCGCTGGGTTGCGGGGAACGGGTAAGAGTAGATCTTCAACCGGATCCGCGGCCGGTGCAATCTCCTGCGGGACAGTCGCTCGATCAGCCGCGGGTGTCGCAATCATCTCTGAGTCCTGCACCAACGATTCTGATTCGACAAAACTTGGCGTCCGAAATCCTCGACAACGAACCTCCCAGCCACCACCAAGCGATTTGTAAAGGTTGATCAGACTGGTCACGATGTCACCCTGCACTTGAGCCAACTCGTTTTGCGAGCCAACCAGGGCACCCTGTAAGAGAAACACTGCGGAGAAGTCGATCTCGCCTTCGTCAAACGATAGCGTTAGCAGTTTCAACGCTTCCTCCGTCGCTGTGACGCTTTTATCTAAAGCGCGATACCTTTCCTGGGTTTGCAGGAATGCGACCATCGCGTCTTCGACTTCCTGGTTGGCGGTCAGCACGGTGTCTTGGTAACTGGTAATGAGTTCCTGCAGTCCGTACTTCTGCAAATCGACGTTGTTGATGATCCGCCCATAGTTAAGCAAATTCCATTGAAATCCCGGGCCGACCGAACCAGCGCTGCTGGCCGATCGAAACAGGTCGTTGAGTTTTTCGCTCTCCAGTACGAATTCACCTGTGATCGTGAACGCTGGGTACAAGTCGACCAGGGCAATACCGATCTGCTCACTTTGCGAGGCGACCGCGCGCTCAGCGGCGCGAATGTCCGGTCGTCGCCGCAATAGGTTGGCAGGAATGCCAACGGCCACCTCCGCTGGCGGTGAGGGAATCGCCCGGTCGCCTAGCATCTCGGCCAGGTCTTGCGTGGGCAGGCCGAGCAACGTGCAAAGTCGATTGCTGGCCTGCCGCAGATTGATCTCGATGTTGGGGATGCCGGCCCGTGTTGCCTCCAGACTCGATTCGGCCAAGTAAACGCCGGTGTAACCGGTCGCGCCCTGGTCCGCTTTTTCGCGAGTAAGTTCCAGAGACTTTTCCTGGATCTCGAGGTTTTGTCTCGCGTATTTCAATTGCAGTTGGGCTGTCCGGTAGTCGGTGTAAGCGATCGCAACTTCCGCAATCAGTGAGAGCAGAATCGCATCGTAGTCGCCCACGGCAACTTGGACGTTGGCATCGGCCGATGCAATCGATCGACGATAACGTCCCCAGACGTCGACTTCCCATGCCAGGCTCAAACCTGTGGTCCACTGGTCAAAGGCACGCAGCGGAACCGGAGTTGCCACCGATTCGCTTTCCAGGATCCTGTCGTATTGACCCAGCGCCTGCTGCGCTTGAGGAAAGAAGTTACCGACCGCAATCGCTCTGATGGCGCGAGCCTGCATCACTCGCCAACCGGCCTCGCGCAGCGAAAGGTTTTGTCGGTAGGCGGTTTGAACCAGGCTGTCGAGCACGGGATCATTCAGCGTCGACCACCACTGGGGATCTTCGGGCAGACTCTCAAGCAATCGCTTGTCCCCTGTTTCAATCCAGTCAGCAGCGACAGTAGCACGCGGTCTGCAATTCTCGGGGCCAACTTTTAGTCCGTTGTGCGCCCATTGGGACAGTCCGCAGCCGGACAGCAGAGGCGCGAAAGCGAGAAGCACCACGCATCGATACGCGTGAAACCGACGGTTTTCGTTTATCTCGGTCAAGGCAAACCAGCGCAGCAGCACAACCTTCGCGGGGCAAGTGGCGACCTTCGACGGACTTCTCGTTTCCATCGTCCAGTTGGCCAACGTGTGCAGTTGGATTCGGTTCAATCGGCACAAACACAACCCTTGGAGAATTCGGCAGATCTGCTGCAAAACGCTGATGCCATTTGAGCCCCGCCATCGCATTTTCAGTGAAGGTTCTAGGACAAGTATTACAATAGGGCCTCGTCGCATCCAGATTCCCCAGTTTTCCGAATCGTTATTGTTGAATGTTGGCCCAGCAAATTCCCTCGGAAATCTCCCTTGGCTGGGTCTACCTGCCGCCTTTTATGATCACGGTTTTGCTGGGGTACCTGGCGGCCTATGGCTTGACTCGGCTGCTGAACGCGATCGGCCTGAGTCGGTACTTTTGGCGTCCCGAGATTGGATTTCTGGCGTTTTGGGTCATGTTGACGTCTCTAATTGGTCTGTTCTTTTTGCCACCGTGAAGCTTTCAGATGCCGTCAAAGACAGCGAATCACCAACTTTGATAAGAAAATGATGCGATCGAAAGACTCGCTGAAGAAGTTCATCCCGAAGCTGGTCACGACATCGGTTGTCGTGGTGGCCGTCGGCTGCGCCTACATGCTTTACCGTCGCTACCAATCGCAGCCATGGACGCGCGACGGTCAAGTGCGGGCGGATGTGGTGCAGATTGCACCCCGAGTCAGCGGCTACTTGGTCAAGATCGCCGTGCACGACAATCAGGCGGTCAGCAAAGGGGACCTTCTATTTCAAATCGATCCCAGCCAATACCAACTGGCGGTCGACCAGGCCAAGGTGACCTTGATACAAGCCACCCAGAGCGTGGCCCAATTGGAAGCCGCCGTTCGCGCCGCCGAAGCGATGGTCAAGCAGAGCGAGGCTGCGGCAACTTCGGCAAAGAGCCAGATTGATGCGGCACAGGCGGGCGTGGAGTCGGCCGACGCAGCGGTCACACAAGCCGAGTCGGGAGTGACATCGGCCAACGCCATGATCGCTCAAGTCAAAGCGCAACTCGAAGAAGCACGGCGCGAGGCTGAGCGGGCCAAGAAGCTCGCCGACAACAAAGCCGGCTCGGTGCAAACAGCGGAGGCGAAAGCGGCTTCGGTTCAAGCCTACGAGGCACAAGTTGAAAGTGCGAAAGCGGGCCTCGAGCAGGCTCAGGCAGCGGTGGTGCAAGCAAAGGCGTCGCAGCGCGAGGCACAAGCCAACTTGGTGATCGCCAAAAACGGACTGGCGGAGGCAGAAGCAGCCTTGCTGACTGCCAATGCTGACCTGGATCAAGCCAAGGCAACTTTGGGCGAGCCTGGTGAAGCGAACTTCCGCATCCAAAGTGCGAAAGTGCAAGTGCAACAAGCCGAACTGAATCTGAAATGGACTTCCATTTACGCACCCGCCGATGGCTACATTTCCAATATGAGTTTGCTGGGGAACACTTTCGTCTCGGCCGGGACTCCGTTTGCCTTATTCGTCGATTCGGCATCCTTTCGAGTCGATGCCTATTTCCAGGAGACAAAGCTGAAGCATATCCAACCGGGCGACCGCGCGATGATCACCTTGATGAGTCATCATGACCGGCCGTTGGAGGCCCAGGTCGAAAGTATCGGCTACGCCATCAATCCGCCGAACCTGGCCGAGACCGCTGGTCCCAACAATCTCGTCCCAACGATCGAGCCGACCTTCGAGTGGATCCGTCTCGCGCAGCGTGTCCCCGTCCGTTTACGCTTCCAAGAAATTCCGCAAGATCTTCACCTGGTGTCCGGCATGACCGCGTCAATCGCGATTCGCAAGTAGTCGTCGCCTGCGACCGAGTCGACCGCGCTCGTGGCCATTCCACACTGAAACTGTGAGCCGCTGGCCGTAAGAGCCTGTCGATTTAATACCGATCGTAACCCGACGCGTCAGCGAGGAAGCCCTTACTCTCGATCAACGGCGGTCCGTTCCTCGCTGACGCGTCGGGTTTCGATTACATCAACAAGCCGGTAAGGCCACGGGCAAGAGAAGATAGCCGGCCGCTACGCGTCGCGGCTCACTCACATATACCGAAAAGACGAAACAACCCTGAGCGTGATTCCGAGCCAAACCGTCGAGAACCTGCAGCAGGCATTGAAGCTTGCACTGAGCATGACGCTACTCTACTGGCTCGCGCTCTCGTTGGACTGGGATTTGCCCCAGTATGGCGCGTTGGCAGTGGCGCTGATCAGCCTGGACACAACGGGCGCGTCATTGGCCAAAGGCATCATGCGGATCGTCGGTACGACCATTGGTCTCGCCGTGGGCCTGGTGGGGCTCGCGCTACTGGCCCAGAATCCCGCGCTCACATTGCTGTACCATTCAACTTTCCTTGTCATCGTCGGCTACTTTATGCAGTCAAGCCGGTACCCGTACGCCTGGTTTGTAGCGGGCTTCTTACCGTCGCTTGTCTGGGCAACGACCTACGGCAAAATCGACAACGCCTTCTCCTACGCTACCTTCCGGTACCTGGAAACCACCGCAGGGATCGTCATCTACACCGTTGTCTCCACCGTTCTGTGGCCGCGGAACGCAGGTGACAAGTTGAATCAGCAAGGTCGTGACTTCTGGCAGCAGCTTCACGGTCTGCTGGGCCTGTATCGTCGCCAATTGGACGACGGACAGCTGCCGGAAGACGCGCCGACGAGGCGAGCAGCGTTTGACGGGACGGCATCGCAATTGATCGCCACGCTCAAGGCGGCTTACGCGGACACGCCGTCGGTCGCCACGCAGCGATCCACCTGGGAATGCTTTTCGGTCGACGCGCGGGCGCTGTGCGACTCGCTGGAATTGTGGCGGCAGAGCATTGACGATTGCCGCCACCTGGACATGGATCGAGTGCTGCCCGAGGTCCGCGGTGCTCTGGAGAATCTGGACGAGCGGATCGCTCGCATCGGTCGCTTGTGGCAGACGCGATCAGCCGGCAAGCAAGATAGTGATACGATTGACGGCAACGAATCATTGCTGCATTGGCAGAAACTGAACGTTCATCACAATTCACTCAGCGAGCTGTCTCATTTGGATCGAGCAGCCCTGTTGAGTTTCGTGCAGCATTTGAATTTGCTGCTTCGAATCACGGGCAAGCTCCTCCAGACGATGCGAGTGCTCTCTGGCTTCGGTTCGGCGAAAGACCTCGATACTCAATCGCTGCCGAAGAATCTGTATCGGCCCGCGCGCTGGGACCTGGCACGGCTTGTCAGTGGCTTACTTCCGGCGGTCAGCTTCATCGTCGCCTATTTCTTCTGGATCCACTTTGATCCCCCAGCCGGTCCAAGCGTGCCAAGTATGGCGGCGACTTTCGGGCTGCTGGCTGTCATGACGCCAATCAACGTTCTGGTCCTGATCCCGTTGGCGCTGATCGTCATAGGAGGTTTTATCGCGCCGATGTACTTTCTGGTCATGCCGCGACTGAGCACCGGTCCGGAACTGTTGACATTCATTTTTGTCTTTGCATTCTCTGTCAGTGCACTTTTCGTTGGCCGGTTGTCGGTGCTCAAGACGCTCATACTTTCGCTATTCGTGTCGATGACTGGAATCAGCAATGACCAGAATTACTCGTTCACGGGACTCGTCGATGGAGCCTTGATGATCTTGTTGGCGATTGGCATCATCGCCATCGTGCAGACGTTCGTGAGTCCGCTGAAACCGGAGCAGGTTCTGCTGAAAAATGTTCGCCGATTCTTTCGCGGTTGCGCGCAGGTCACCCATGGCTATGCCGCAGTTGGTCCCGCGTGCCGTGCCAAGGGACGGCGAATCCGCAAACAGTATTTCGAATCGATGGTCTTGCCGGCACCGGTGAAGATTCAAACGGCCATGAAGCACTTGGACTACAAAATGTTTCCCGATAATCCTCCGGAGATAGTGCAGCGGTTGATCGACGCCATGCAGAGCATTGGTAACCGGCTGCAGGCCTTGGAAATCGCTCAGCAGCGGATTGCCGCCCACGCCGTCGATTTGCCAGAATCTTTCACCCTGGTATCAACTGGGTTGCGCGACTACCTGCAGAGCGTTCTCGAACGTTGCGGGCGACTCGAGCCCGGCGAAGCCCCAAAGCAACAGCGAGCCGAACTACGTCGACTCACTCGCGATTTACAGGAGTGTTTTGATCAGCTGGAGGAGAGTCGCGGCCAGGACGATAGCGATGATCAGTTGCTGGCGGACCTCTACGCAGCCATGGGCAGTGTACGGGGTTTGATCGACGCGATGGACAACGGGCAGGTCGTGATCAGTCAGATCAACTGGCACCAGTGGGCAACGCCGCGGTTTTAGGCAGAGCATCCACAACCATCGCACCGCCAGCACTCGATGAAGCTCACAATCTTCGTCTGCCCGCCTCAGCAGCGCAGACTCGAACTGCAATTGGCGACACACTTGCACCTCTATTCACGAGTTTTGTCTCACGAACTGATGCAAGTCAACGGCGTGCAAGTCGCCCTAAGGAGTCCCCGCTCGATCATTCTCAACTACCAGCGGTTGGACCAACGAATGTTGCAAGCTTAAGGATCGTGCTCTCGGTCGTCCGGTTTCTCGAAGGAGAGTGACCATACGTGTCAGTGTCCTCGGGAGTATTGCAATAATAGTTGGTTTCCCCGAAGCACCGGCTTCGGGGCATGCAAAAACACCAGGCGCTGTCTCTTATACACCTCTGACGCTGCCGACGACTTCGCCGTAGTGGGGGGGTGG
>JARFQX010000678.1 GCA_029287555.1 Rubripirellula sp.
ATGACTCTTTCCCCGGCCAAGCTTTCCACCAATTGCGAAACGTCTTCCATTGAGCCTCCAAGAACGCGCACTGGGAAGAACTCAGTGCGTCGGAATCGTTGAAATGGTGCTCGTATTCCGGATTGCCTTCGAGAACCATCAACTGCTTGTAGTAAAGAACGAGGTCGGGCCCTTCATCGTATTTTGAGAGAACAGCCAGTGCTTCGTCCAACTCCTTGGCAAGCCGTCTGGCCTCAAAGTGACCGTCCGCTGCCTGCTGACATAACTCGATCAGGCGGAGAACGGGGCGAGGCAATGCATTGCCCACCCCGGTGATGGCGCCGACGGCTTCGCAACGAACAAAGCCGTGATACACCTGGGTATCGACACCAACCATGAGCGCAAGGCCGGGATCGCCGCTGGTTATGTGCTCGGCGGCATAGGTTAACGAATCGGCTCCACCAAACTCTTTGAAACCAACGAGGTTGGGAAACTCGCGGCGAAGGTCAAAGAACAGCTCCGCCTTGGTTTCGAATCCGTAATAGGGACTGTTGTAAATCACCGCTGGCAGCCCCCCGGCAGCTTTCAGAATGCCGGCAAAGTGCGCCCGCTGGGCGGCCACCGAAGTCCCTCGTGAAAGCACGCGTGGAATGACCATCAAGCCAGCCGCTCCCACTTGTCGCGCATGCGCCGCGTGCGCCGCGGCAAGCGATGGATTCTGGGCACCGGTGCCAACAACGACTGGAACGCCTGCCTGAACAAGTTGACGAACGCCTTCTTGCCGTTGAGCGTCGGAGAGAAGTGGCCAATCTCCCATCGACCCGCAATACACAACCCCCCGCATCCCAATCTCGACGAGCTCGCGTGCCTTGGAAGTCAGCGCATCAAATTGCGGCTCGCCCGCAGCATTGCAAGGTGTCATCAAGGCGGGAATACAACCACAAAAAATGTTCAACTCATCCGGCACTTTCTTCTCCCGTGGACTTCAGATACGGCCACCTCGCGGCGAAATCTCATCGAAAAAACGTCGGCGTCTCACAATGGGAATCACGCCACCCGTTGCGGAGATTGTAAGCCCTTCGGGTCTTCCAGTCTTGGCCGCTCGAATCAATTAATCTTCGGGTGAGAATTTCGGAGCTTTGGCGAGAGGCGGCAGGAGTATCGCAGCCAAGCTTTGGTTTGCAATCCTCTATCAGGAATCCGCGACGGCGTTGCCCGGAGGGCCGGTGCTTCTTCTGAGCAAGGCAATACGCATTCGTAATCGCGCACGTCCATTTAGCCAACCGCGACGGAGCCCTTACGCGCGAAAGACAGCGCCCAGCTTCTTGCCGAGGATCAAACTGCTTCCGAGGATGGTGACGGCCAAGAACACCATCGCCCATACCCCCAGTGCCGAAGCGATGTACTTGCCGGTGCCGATCAACCGGAATAACTCGTAGATGGTCTTGGTGATTGGATAGTAGTCCTGGCGCTGCGCCAGCATCAGACTGTCGGAAACCTCCAGCATGCTGAACGAGAACGTGAGCAGGCATCCGGCGATCAGGTTGGCAGTAATCAACGGCAGGGTGATCCGGCGCAGTGTCGTGACCGGACCGGCGCCTAGGTTTGCAGCCGCCTCTTCCAGCGTCACCGAAGTCTGCTGCAGACCGGCCGCCGCCGATCGCACCATGAACGGAAGTCGCCGGACCCCATAAGCGATCACCAGGAACAAGGTCGGATTGATGCGAACGTCAAACAGACTTTGCCAGAAGGGACTGTCCTTGACCCATGGCAGATTGCTGAGTTGCGAGCTCAGGGCCAGGTAGCCAAAGGCCATCACCAGTCCGGGCACGGCCAGGGGCAGCATCGCGAGGGCATCGAGCGTTCCGCGAAACGGAATCTTGCTGCGCACGACGACCATCGCAATGGCAATTCCGATGACGATGTTGAAGACGACTGCGAGGCTGGAATAGAGCAAACTGTTGCGGATGCTGCTCACCGTCATCGAATGCCCCAACGCTTCGACGTAGTTGGCCGTCGTCAATTCCTGTGGCAGCACACTGCGGTACCAACTTCCGGGAACCGATAGGCTGGTTGCAACCACTCCGAAGTGAGGTGTCAACGCGACCAGGATCACCAGGACAAACAGCAGCGGGATCACCACCGATCGCCATCCAACCGCCCGTCTGGCAACCGACGCGGTCGCCGCCTTGCTTTGCATCGCGTAAGCCTCGCGGCCGAAGAGCAGCTTGCTCACCAGGTAGAGCGCCACGCTGGTCGAGAGCATCACGAACACCAAGGAGTAGGGAAACGGATTCGTTCCAATTTCCTTCAACGCATCGAAAACCTGGACCGGGGCGCAGCGATGGTAATTCATGATCAATGGAGTTCCCAACTCGGTAAAACTCCAGATGAAGACGATCGTGCCCCCAGCAAACAAGCCCGGCATGATCAGGG
This sequence comes from Rubripirellula sp., assembly GCA_029287555.1. GTDB lineage: Bacteria > Planctomycetota > Planctomycetia > Pirellulales > Pirellulaceae > Rubripirellula. Next base: position 2,416 of record JARFQX010000678.1, read on the forward strand.
GGAGCGTGATCCGCAAGAACTTCCTCACGCCGGTGCAGCCCAAGTTCTCGGCGGCCTCCTCCATCGCAGGATCCACATTCGCCAGCGCTGCGGCGGCATTCAAATACATGATCGGATACAGAGCCAGCGCCTGTAGCAGAATCACACCGAAATACTGGGCACGTCCCAACCAATCGAAGTCGATCCCGAGCAGCACGTTCAGTGTTCCGTAATGCCCGAGAATCTGCTGGAATCCGATCGCTCCCACAAACGGAGGAAGAATCATCGGGACGAGCACGAGCCCGCTGAGCACCGACTTGCCAGCGAAGTCGTATCGATTGGACAACCAAGCCAACGGCACCGCAATCAACGTCACGATCGCCGTCGTGCCGATCGCCAGCTTCAAACTGTTGAATAGACCTTCGGCGTAGATCGGATTTTGAAACACACCCAGCAGGTACTTGAGCGTGAACTCCCCATCGACGAAGAAGCCACCACGAATCACCAGCCAAAGTGGCGTCAGAAACAGCGCCGCGAGGACGACACCAGTCGATACAAAGATCGTCCAGGCGAGGCTAGGTCGCATCGCTGCGTCCTCCGGATGATCGCTCTCTCGCGGACTTGGCCCGCTCCCTGACGAGACGATAGTTCTCGCGAAAGAAGCTTGTCCACTGGCGCATGTAGTCGAGACGGTCGTAGTTGCGAACAATCCCGGGCGCTGTCCGCCAATTCAGCGGCTCGGGCAAGTCCGGCATCTGCCCCAACAAGTTCATCGCTTCCGGATTCGCCTCCGGGCCACCGGATTCCAAAATCGCCTCCCATGCGGCCTTCAACTCCGAAGCCGAATCGATGCACATCGCGCGAACGAGATCGCGGTGCACGCCGAAATGACTCGCCGTCCAACGGGGGTGGTAAACGAATTGCTCGGCGATCGCATACGGATTGATGGTCGGATCGGACAAGTCGTCGACGGCATACTGCAAGTGATGTTCATGCCGGGCTTGCAGACGCGGGATCTCCGAGGGAAAAAAGTCCCGCCGAATCGGGATTCGCCGCAAGGCAAACTTCTCCGGTCCACCCGGCGTTCCCGGCGCGTAGGTCCACAGTCGTTGGCCCTCCTCGGACAAAACGAACTCAATGAAACGGACCGCGGTCTCTCGATGCTCCGCACCACGCAACAGACTGACTGGATCACTGTCGGCTCCCGATCCGCCCTTTGGTGTGACGTAGGCCATCACGTTGCGGCCGTCCGGCAATCGACTCGTCTGGGCTTGATAGCGCCCGTAGAAATCGATCGCTAGTCCGGCCGCGGCGTTTCCCATGCTGACATCAACCGGAATCTTGGTGGACGTGTCGGTGAAGTAGCGAGCGTTGGCACCGATCCGCTGCATCAGACGAACGCCATCGAGCCAGCCCCGTTCGATCGCATCCTGGTACTCACGGGGGACACCTT
>JARFQX010000260.1 GCA_029287555.1 Rubripirellula sp.
GGATGGATTTCAAGCTGGGATCCCCGGAGAAGTCCGCCGCCAAAGTAATCGCATCCTGCTCCGGCCGATCATGGGAAATCTGATCCGCCAGGGCTGCGCAAAATAGGCTTAGCCTCATCGGTCGAGAATGTGTTCGGCGCCGCCAAAGCCAAAATGACATGGCGGCAAACAGCAGGATTCCGATTGTCGGGGGGACCCATCCGTATACCCCGACCCACTCCGCCACCGCGACGACCCAGTTCGGCCAGCGAAAACCTTCGTCACTGTATCGACGTACCAACGGCGCCATCACCAGCACACCGACCGCGTAGGCCACCAGCAACAGCACCCAGGGATAGAACCACGCCAATCGCGACTCCGACCGAACGAAGGCCCGCCGTTTGAGCTGAAAGGCAAACTGATCAAGGAGTCCCGGATCGCCGCTTTGTTCGCAAGCTTCCGCCGCCGCTACCGCCATGCCTCCGGGGTCCAGCTGACGCAACGACTCGGAGAGCGTCAGTCCTTTCTCCATGCTGTCGGCAATCGCACCGGCAGAACTGCCGACCGCGCCCAGTCGCCTCGATTCAAGACGTCGCAGAGCTTGGTTCAGCGGCGCCCCGATCCGCATCGCACAAGCGATTTCCTGGAGCAAAAGCGATGCCTGCAGATCCGACAGCTTCGGCATGAGCGGCTTGGCAAAAGGGAGGGGATGAGTCGAATGACGGGCCGGCATCAAAACACGAGACTCCGGCGTCAAACAAGGAGCAGCCGACCCGAATCGTGAAGAGGATGAGTTGGGGAGGCAGATCCCACAAGGTTAAGGCCGACAATTCCCCGTCGCAAGCGACCGATCCCTCGGCATCCCTTTCGCGGGGCTCCCTTGCCCGTTTTCCGCCCGTTCGGTACGTTTTCTCTTCATCTCGGTGTCCTTCGCGGTGAAGGTTGCCAATTCCCCTGCCCTCCATGGCCCGTGGGACGAAGGGCGAGCCGATCGGATTGTTCGATCGCAATGCCCTGGAAATGAGTTCGATCGCTACGCGGTCGCCCGTTTCTCGTAGCCCGCCATGAAACCTTGAGGAAGACGTATTGTGGCTGAAGCCATTGTCAAAGAAATGATCGAATCGGGTGTTCACTTCGGACACCGCACGAGCCTTTGGAACCCGAAGATGGCCCCGTACATCTTCGGACGGAAAAACCAGATTCACATTCTGGATATCCGCGAAACCCTTCGCGGTCTGCTTCGTGCCAAGAAGTACCTGAGCCAGGTCGCCGCGGGCGGCAGTCTGATTCTGTTTGTCGGGACGAAACGCCAGGCTGGCGAAGCGGTCGAGGAGCAGTCCCTGCGATGCGGCATGCCGTTTGTCAGTGAACGCTGGCTCGGTGGTACGTTGACCAATTTTCGCACCATTCGCAGTCGCTTGGGACGCCTCGAGGAACTCGAGGAGCTTCGCGGCAGCGACCGAATCAATGATTACAGCAAGAAGATGCAGTCGGCGCTCAACCGCGAGTACCGCAAGATGTATCGAAACCTGAACGGATTGCGAACGATGAATCGGATGCCCGAGTGTCTGTTCATTGTCGATCCCGGCAAAGAGAGAAATGCGGTTCGTGAAGCCAAGCGTTTGGGCATCGCAACGGTTGCCTTGATCGACACGGACAGTGATCCAAGTGATATCGATTTGCCGATTCCCGGCAACGACGACGGGATTCGGAGCGTGGAGTTGATTCTTAGCCAATTGGCGGACGCGGTGATTGCCGGGAAGGGGCAATTGGCCATGAACAAGGTGGACGAACGGACTCCTGAAGTAGCCGCGGCAAGTGCTCCGGCGACCGCGACCGCTGAGGCCAGCAGTGAAGCCGGTGCGGCAGCCGAGGCCTCGGGTGAAACGCCGGCCGCCGCTCCGGAAGCCTCAGCCGAGGGCTAGGGCCCGCAGGTTCGAATCGTGACACGGCCTTTGCATCTGCGGAGGCAGTTTGCGTCTGCCGAGCTAGATCGAACCCCGTTAAGCGAAACTCAGTCTAGATGGCTGGTCGGCCAGGGCCTCGTCCACGCCGCAAACCAGCAACTCTCGCCCTCGAGGCAGGGCGAGTTCCCTCGATAATCAATCATCAACTTTCAAAGTGTGGAGAAGAACAAATGGCTGAAATCACGGCAGCAGCGGTGAAGGCATTCCGCGAGCGGACCGGATTGCCATTGATGGACTGCAAAAAGGCCCTGCAAGAAGCCGGTGGCGACGAAGAACAGGCGGTCGAGGTTTTGCGAAAGCGAGGCCAGCAATTGGCTGACAAGCGGAGCGACCGGGAAACCGCGTTTGGACGCTTCGGGCTTTACCTCGGTGCCGACAAGAAAACCGGTGCGATGGTCGAATTGCTCTGCGAAAGCGCTCCGGTGACGACCAACGAGGAATTCGTGCAACTCGCCAACGATCTTGCCGAGGTGCTTGCCACCGGTCCCGGCGCTTCGACTCCCGAAGAATTGCTTGCCCAGCCGTCCCCATCGGTGAAAGGTAAGACGCTCGGCGAGCAGAAGGATGATCTGTTCAACAAGATTCGCGAAGTCTTCAAGGTGGGCCGCATGGTCCGAGTTGACGGGGCGACCGGAGGTTACATGCACCACGCCGGAACAACGGCGGGCGTGTTGGTCGTAATCGAAGGTGGCTCAGACGACGCCGCCAAGGATGTCTCGATGCACATCGCGGCGATGAAGCCCGAGGGTTTGGACAAGGACTCACTCGAAGCCGATGTCGTTGCCAAGGAACGAGAGATCCTGCGGCAAGCCGCCCTGGCCGAAGGAAAGCCGGAGAACATTGTCGACAAAATGGTCGAGGGACGGATGCGCAACTTCTATGCCGAACGCTGCCTGCTGCAGCAACCGTTCGTCAAGGATGACAAGCAAACCGTCGAGGAATATGCCAAGGGAGCCGGCATGAAGGTCAAGAACTTCTGGCACTGGGTAATCGGCGAAAAGCAAGATGGCTGATTCCCGACCGTGACAACTCGCATTGCCTCGTCGCTTCCCTGGTGGATCGACGGGGCTTTTTTTGTTGTCGCTTTCTTCCCCATCCTTTTTTCGTATCATGAGCTCGCGTCAGCCGCAGCAAATTCCACCACCAAGGCGATTCTGCCATGTCTGAAGACCCCGAGCATAGTTCTAGTCGTCTGCAATATCGCCGCGTGATCTTGAAGTTGAGCGGCGAGAGCCTGGCGGACGGACGCGGACGGGGAATCAGCGGCGAAGAGGCGGGCCAGATCGCTCGCCAGATCCAACTCGCCCATGGCAGTGGTTGCCAGATTGCCATCGTGATCGGTGGTGGGAACATTCTTCGAGGCGCGCAGTTTTCCGGTGCCAACGCGCTGGTCCAGGAAGCGACGGCGCACTACATGGGGATGCTCGCGACGGTCATCAATTCGCTCGCAATGCAGGACGCCCTGGAATCTTTCGGCCTGCAAACGCGGGTCATGTCGGCCATTCCCGTTGAGAAGATTGCCGAAACCTTTATCCGACGCCGCGCGCTTCGCCATCTTGAGAAAGGGCGGATCGTGATCCTGGCGGCAGGCATCGGGAATCCTTTCGTGACAACCGACACCGCTGCGGCCCAGCGGGCGCTCGAGCTCGAAGCCGACGTGGTGCTCAAAGCCACCCGGGTCGATGGCGTCTACAGCGATGATCCCGAAAAGAATCCCCACGCGGTACTCTATGAATCGCTTACCTACGCTGACGTCATCGGCAAGAACTTAAAAGTCATGGATGCCACGGCCATTGCGCTTTGCCAGGAACACCAAAAACCAATCGTCGTCTTTAATTTCAAAAAGGAAGGAAACATCATCAAGGCCATCTCCGGCGATACCGCTGGCACGTGGATCGGACCTCCGCGCGATCGTTGAGCGAGGCGGCCGCTCGATCTCGGCTTTGAGCTTGCCCTGTCACCGGTCAGCTCTTTTCTGGTCAGACCCCCTCCCTGGTTGAAACCCGCTCCCTGGTTGAAACCAGGTCCCTGGTTGAAACCCGTGGCCGCGTGACATCGGCATCCCCAAAACGTAACCTGACTCGAACCATCGCGAATTCCAAAGACTCTTAAGAAGAAGGACGCCAACATGTCTGCCGATGAAATTCTCCTCGATGCCGAAGAACGCATGGACAAGGCGATTTCGGTGCTGGGTGACAACTTGTCCGGCATCCGTACCGGTCGAGCGACTCCAGGGCTGGTTGATTCGATCAAAGTTGAGGTTTACGGATCGATGCAGCCGCTCAAACAACTCGCCTCGATCGGCACCCCCGAGCCACAGCAGATTGTGATCCGTCCCTATGATGCGGGAACGATCAAGGAGATTGAAAAAGCGATCGTCGCCGGTGACCTCGGGCTCAACCCGCAAAGCGACGGTCGAATCATTCGGCTCAACGTGCCGGCGCTGTCGACCGAAGTCCGAAAAAAGATGGTTTCGAGGATCAAGGAGCTGGCCGAGGAAGCCAAAATCTCGATTCGCAACATTCGACGCGATGCGAACAAGGCCGCCGATGCCGCCGAGAAGAGCAAGGAACTCAGTGAGGATGACCGAGACAAGATCAAGGAAGAAATCCAGGATCTAACGAAGAAGTTCGAGACCCAAGCGGGGGAGATGGCAAAATCTCGCGAGGCGGAAGTCACCGAGAGCTGAACCATCGACCGACCTCCGCCGCTGAATGGGGCATGTAAGGATTCATCGCGCAACGGGATTGACGACCGATCTTGTAAATGCGAACCGCCACGGGTGGTTCGCGTTTCGTTTAGAATGGTTGGCTTGGTTGGAGGTGGACGCGGGTCCCCGAGGCGTGTGTTTTGAAGTTGCGTTTTTTTCGTAACCCGACGCGTGAGCGAGGAAAATCTGATCTTGACTCAGCCCTCGCTGACGCGTCGGGTTCCGATTTTCCAATAGCTCAGCCGAAAGCGCAACTTCAAAAGTCGTGTGCTCGGGCTCGTTCGTGGTCCGCTTTCTCGAAAGATGTCCTCGATCGGTTGCTGGCAGGTTTCGGTGATACAAACTCTTGTTCCGTCGTTCTTTGCGTTGTGGTTCGCGGGTCTTGTGCTTCTACCTATCAATTGGTCGTCCGCTCAAGAGACCGCGACGCTTGAGCGGTTCACGCTACCGGATACCGATGAGGGGTTAGCAGGCGAAGGACCGATTCGTCGTTACGATTGGTTCAAGAACCTGTGGCAGAAGCGGCGATCTGAGTTTGCCGCGCGGGCAGCGCAAGAACATGGGGCGGTCGTCTTTCTTGGTGACTCCATCACGCAGGGCTGGGGAGATCGCTTTCAGGGCGACTTTGGCGATCTCAGCGTGGCCAACCGTGGAATCAGCGGCGATACGACTCGCGGAATGCTGATTCGGCTCGACCAGGACGTCCTCTCGCTCGACCCATCCGGCGTCGTGATGCTGATGGGAACGAACGATCTGGAGGAACAAGCCGAACCGCCAACGATCGCGTCGAACATCCGATTGATGGTCGACCGCATCAAGAGTCATGATCCTGAGGTCCCAATCGTCATCTGCAATGTCTTCCCAAGCAGCGCTGAGAAGAAGCGGCCAGCCGATAAGATTCAGGAAATCAACCAACTGATTGCCGAGTCATTTAAGGGTGATGCTCAAGTCACGCTGCTCGATACCTGGACGCTGTTCGCCAATCAGGACGGGGACGCCAAGCCGGAAGAGTTTCCCGACCTGCTGCACCCTAACCGCGCCGGCTATCAGAAATGGAAGGCAGCGCTATGGCCCGTTCTTGCAACGCTCGGATTCGTCGAGACGGGGCCGGATGACTTCGAACCGGAACCAGGCTTTGAAAGTCTGTTCAATGGAAGAGACTTAACTGGATGGTGTTTCCGCCCCACGCCCGATTCAATGCTTCGGGCGCGTTCGCGATGGCTCGGCCGAGATCCCGACAACGCGCCGGCTTGGCCGATCGTCAAGGAAACCGTTTCCCTCGACGGAAAGCGAGCGAGCGAAGACGGACGGTACGTGGCCCGCCATGGTCGGTTGATCGTCACCACACCTCCGGAAGGTCGCAAAATTCAACAGCTCTGGACAACGCGCGAGTTTCCGAGTGATTTCATTCTGAAGCTCGAGTTTCGCGCAACCCCCAACGCCGATAGTGGAGTCTTTCTGCGCGAGCCGCAGCTTCAATGTCGTGATTATCCGTTAGCCGGTCCCTACAAGGACTTGAAGAAGTATCGCCCCGGTCAGTGGAACGAGTTGGTGGTCACGGTGACCGATGGAATCGCGCACTGCACCTGCAACGGAGAAGTCATCGAAGCCGCCATGGAGCTGCCCGAAACCGGACCAATCGGTCTCGAGGGAGATCGAGGACAAATGGAATACCGGCGCATTAGAATTAGTAGTCGATAGTCGATAGTCGATAGTCCATAGAAGTAGGCCGAATCAAGCGAAGCGCCGATCCGGCACCGAACAATGTTCGACGCCGTCAAAGAACGATTGCCGGATCGGCGTCGCTGCGCTCCTTGATGCCGGCCTACAAGCCTCACTGCCTCACTGCCTTCCTCCATGCTTACCCGTTACTTTCTCACCTTGCTTTGTCTCGCTCCTTTGCCGGTCTGGGCGGGCGGAGCGATGCCAGACGGCTGGACCACCGACTCACCCCGCGAGGAGATTCGGCCTCAGTTGACTTGGCTCGAATCGGGTGGGCCGCGAGGATCGGGCGTGTTGCTGATTCAAGCGGACCACCGCGAGGGTCTTGCCGGCTCCTGGGTCAAAGAGTTTGCGGTGGTCGGCGGACAATGGTACGGCTTCTCGGTTGACCGGCAGTGCGAAGGAATGGCGTTACCGCGACGATCGGCCATCGCGCGGGTGATCTGGCTTGATCGAAAGGGCAACCACGTCCTGCGACCCGAGCCGACCGATGCATCCTATCGTCGAGGCGAACGTCCACGCGCCGAACCGGAGTTCCCGATGGTCCGGCCCGTCGATCAGAGTCAAAAAGGAAAATGGGTCACGCTTTCGGGGACATACCAAGCGCCGCCGGACGCCGAAGTTGCGCGGGTCGAGCTTCACTTCCGTTGGGGTGAGCCAGATTCGATCGTGCGCTGGTCGCTTCCCAAATTGGAACCGATCGACGTACCCGAGCCGCGTTTGGTTCGACTGGCGACGATTCACCATCAGCCTCGCTCTGGCAAGACCCGCGAGGAAAAGTGTGAGCAGTTTGAACCCTTAATTGCCCGGGCTGCCGAGCAACGGGCGGATCTTGTCGTTTTGCCCGAAACGCTGACCTACTACTCATCGGGGCAGACGTTTGCCGAGGTAGCCGAGCCGATCCCGGGACCGTCGACCGATTACTTTGGATCGATTGCAAAGAAACATGACTTGTACATCGTCGCCGGACTGGTCGAACGCGACGAACATCTGATCTACAACGTCGCCGTGCTGTTGGGTCCGGACGGGAAGGTCGTCGGCAAGTATCGAAAAACGACACTCCCGCGCGGCGAGATCGAACAGGGGCTGACGCCAGGCGATCAATACCCGGTCTTCGATACAAGATTCGGCAAGGTCGCGATGATGATCTGCTACGACGGCTTCTTCCCCGAGGTCGCCCGCGAATTGACCCACCGTGGTGCCGAAGTCATCGCGTGGCCCGTTTGGGGCTGCAACCCGCTGCTGGCTGCTGCCCGCGCCTGCGAGAACCACGTTTACGTTGTCAGCAGCACCTACACCGATGTCAGTAGCGACTGGATGCGATCGGCAGTCTACGGACACGACGGAAAGATGCTCGCGGCAGCGGACCAATTCGGAACCGTCGCCGTCGCGGAAGTCGACCTAAGCCGGCCGCTCCATTGGCACAGTCTTGGTGACTTTCAATCCCAGATCGATCCCCATCGTCCGCGTGTTCCGGATCCAACTCCGTGAGCGCATCCCACCTGTCTGATTCATCCGCCCTCCCTGCAACACGAGTTCTGATCCAATGAATCAACCGATCTCGGCTCTGTTAATTGTCTTGATGACTTGGATTGGCTCGTCGGAACTCTTCGCTCAGGATGCCGCGCAAGAGGCTAGAGGCGGGGCGTCAGAAGTTTCCGAAGCCGATGAACTTCAGACGATCCTCTTTCCGACCGGCGTGCACGATCCGGGCAGCTTGGCGATTGCCATTCAACAAGTCTTTACCCGAGACGTCGAGATGTCCATTACGCCGCTCAAGGAACAGGCGATGCTGGTCATTCGTGCGCCGCAAAAGCATCGTGAAGAAATCATGCGGATGTTGAAAGAACTGACGCCGCGTGAGCAGGTGTTGCGAGTGCGGGTGATGTTGCTCGAAGCATCCGCCCCTATCTCGGATCCGGCGCTCGAAAAGTTCAACGGTCCCACCCCGCAAGTCGTCTCGGCGATTGAGCAATGGAAGAAAGAGAAAAGTTTGCAACTGGTCAATGATTCCGAGTTGACACTGATTCCCAACCAGCCCGCAAGGATGCAAATCGGCGAGCAGGTCAACTTGCAGACGGGAAAGGTGCAAATCGGTCCGGGCCGCACGGCAACTCAGTCGAACCAATATCAGATTGGTACGGCGATCTCGATCCTGACCTCCATCGATGGCGACGAAATTGCCGTCGAACTCAATTTTGAAAAGTCGTTTCTTCGTGAATTGTCCCGGAATGATGACTCGGACCTTACGCCGGCAAGCATCGCAACGCTTAGTCACGAGTCTACCCACCGCCTTTTCGATGGCCACGCAGAACTGGTTGGCCGTTTCACCGACCAATCACCTGGGCATCAGTCCGTAACGCAGTTGCTCATCGTGACGGTCAAGCGATTATAAACTTCGCGTCTCCCACCCCAGTCCGGGCCGTCGATTCAAGGCGTTTCGACGGGTTCGATTTCTCACCGGTTCAACGCAAGCGAGTCACTTCGTGTCCCATATTTGCGACCTGAAAGCCATGAAGTATCAGTTTCCATCCGTTTTAAGTTTTCTGTTTCTGGGATGCTTCGTCGGGTTGCCGGCGAAGGGCCAGGAATCGACTTCGACCCTCCGGCTTGCGAAGTTCGACGTGGATGCCACGCCCGAGGTTGGCTTCATGATGGCTTATGACCGAGTCCAGCGGGTCGAGGAGTTAGGGCTTCGAGCACGGGGAATCGTGATCCTTGGCAGCGACCAGCCGATCGTCCTCTGCGCCGTCGATTGGATTGGGATTGGAAACGAGGCGCATGACGCCGTTCGCGATCGACACGCCCGCGCCGCCGACACGATACGCCAGCGGGTAGCGGTCCACACGTTGCACCAGCACGATTCGCCTCGCTGCGATTTTTCCGCCGAGCGGCTACTGCACCACGCGGGCGTGAGTGATCTCGGTGCCCATGACGGGTCGCTTGCCCGTCAGGTCTTGGATCGGCTCGATGAAGCAATCTCGGCGGCGATTCCGCAGGCGACAC
>JARFQX010000270.1 GCA_029287555.1 Rubripirellula sp.
CCGGCGCGACTCGACAGCCCATCCGCGAGCGAAGCATCCTGGGCGACGGAGGGAGCCGGGCGCGAATCGCCACGGCTGCGCATGATGAACCTCCCGATCAGAGCGAGGATCGAGCCAAACATCACGGGGATCGTCTTACTCATCGAACAACTCTCTTTCTTGGCAACAGCCTGGTACTGGGTCTAGCGACCCGGTTTCTAGAGACCCGGTTTCTAGAGACCCGGTTTCTAGAGACCCGGTTTCTAGAGACCCGGTTTCTAGAGACCCGGCTTCTAGAGACCCGGCTTCTAGAGACCCGGTCTTTAGCGACCCGTTTCTAGCGACCCGGCGGAATGGTCAACAATTGGGGGCCTCCTCGATCACCAATCGTCTTGGCCGGAGGCGGCTCAAAACCCTCGCCAAACAACTCACGATTCCAGTCGACCGAGAAGAGCAGGTCAAAACCGGGGTTCTGCTCCTTGACCTGGCACGAGCAGGCCCCGCTGAGGAAACCCAACAGGTCCCGCATCAGACCAGGAGAAAGCTCGTCGGCCGGTATGACCTCCAAAGCCCGACCTCGTCCAAACACGGGCACCACCAGCGGCTGGTCCTCCGAGACCGCTCGCGGCCGCAGATTCGAAAACAAATCAACCAAGAAGGTCTCGTTGGGATCGTCGCGTCGAATCTCCTTCACGCTGAACTTCACCAACAAAGGAATCTCGGAATACAACTCCGAACCGGGCAATCCGATCCCGTCGGGCAATTGAATCTCGTTCTCGAGCTCGTCCAAATTCTGTTCAAGCATTTGCAGCAGTTTCTTGTTGCGACTCTCATCGCTCGAAGCAATCACGACCCAGACGACCGAATCACCCGCCAGCAGTCGTCGGGAGATCTCCTTGCGCGCCGGCGATTCAAACACATCCCAGGTCTGAACGGCATCGAGAGGCCCATGCCATGCGTCGACGATTCGAGTCGTCCCAATGCTTGATCTGACGACGACGTGTGGAAGTGTCGGCTTGGAGTCGCTCGACAACTTCGCCCACAAATCGGCGTACGATCCTCGGGCGCTGTTCACATCGACCCGAACGAGGCGAGCCGCCGAAGCCCCTGCAACTGACGAATCTGCAACTGACGAATCTGCAACTGATGAATCCGCATCTGACGGATCTGCACTCGCGGCTGACGAATCCTTACGCGGCGTCAACGATCGGGGCAGTGATTCAGCGAGCAAAGCCTCCTGCGGGTCACTGAGACCACCCTGATAAAACACCACCACTTCACACTCGTCCGGTCGCCACCTTTCGAGCGCGTAGCGGAAAACGGGGATGTTGCAGGCCTCGGCAACCGATGCGGACACCAGAGACAGGAGCAGTAGATGCCCGAGCTTCATGAAACTACCGTTTTCAATGTGCCAATCATTCGCCGGCGAAACAAATCACCGAGCCATCCAGGGTCGAGAGAAAAAGTTGCCCGCCGGCACCCGACATTGCATCCCAAGCGGGAAGCGTCTCGAGACGGACACGATGTTCGACCTCTCCCGTGTCGATATTGACGCTCAATAGCAGAGATCCATCGTCGCCCTCGAGTGCCGCATCCTGCTGGGCCAGCAGTTCTTGCACGCCTGGTCTCGCTCGGACAATTGTTGGAAAGTTGACTCTTCGTCGATCACGTCGGGCGGGCCGACAATAAACAGGTTGCTTCCCCCCAAGACCATCGCGCGGACGTAAATCGGAACATCTTGAGTCCACTTGGGATCAACCAGACTGTTGCCCGGTGTGGTGTTGGCTCCGCGCCGTTTTCCGCCCGAGAACTGCAGGGCCTTGCCAAATTTGCCGTCGATCAATTTGCCTTGCGAAACCGTTCCATTATTGCGGTAGGTCGAATGGTCGCGCGCCGAACCGTCATCGAAGCTGACCGCCAGCACGGCGTCCGCCGAAATCTCGGAGCCGTCCTCGTAGCGTTTGGCGATTTGTTCCGACGTCGCCGCCTGGAAGTAAAGCCGAACCTCGTCGATCGCACCGGTGAACTGCGTCTCGGTGTAGTTGCCGACCGACGATTGGGCGTCGGTTCCAACTTCCAATGCTTGAGCCGGATCGTTCTTGATCAAGCCGCTCGCCTCGCCTTCGGCGACCAATTCACCGTCGACATACAACTTCATCGCCTTGTCGGTATCGAGCACACCGGCAACGTGATGCCACCCGCCGACAATCCGCTTGTTGCCGCTTACGCTGCTGAGGTTCGAATCGGATCGCACATCAAAATGCGGTCGCCCCTGTTGTAGTGACAAGGCAAAACCTTCAGCTGGCCCGCCCCGCGCGATGATCACACCTTGAGGACGGGTCGCGGTCACCCATGCTTCGACCGTCAAGGGCTTGCCGGTGGGATCAAGCGAAGGCGACTTGGGGAATTGGGCATACGCGCCGCCGGGGGCACCGCCCCGTTTGCCGAATCCAGGCGGGATCTCGGGCGGCTGAGGCTCGGCGGCAAAAAGCTGGTGCTCGAGCGTCGTCGTCCATCGCAAATACTCCGGCTTGCGACCATATCCAAACACGTAACCGTTGCCGTTGACGAGTAACCGACCCGAAGGAGCGAAGCGACCGGCTTGATAGTAACCACCGTGGCCACCGGCAAAACTTTGGCCGAGCACCCAGTACGAACGATGGAACCAGCTTTCATCAAGGAAGCCCATGGGAGCAAAAATGTGAGCATCCTCGCCACGCTGCTTCGAAGCTTGCGTAGCAAAGTCGCCCGAGTTCGGGCCGATCTCCAGACGATTGCCTTCGAAATCGAACTTCTGGGACTTCATGAAGATGTGCCGACCATCGGTCGACAGGATATCGGGAAGCCCCACCGGCATCTGCAAAATCTGCAGCTTCTCCTGGATGTTGTTCCCGGTCGCCGGGTTCTTTTCGTCCATGATCGTCTCAAACTGCTTCTTGCCGGTCTGCAAATCGAGTCCGATCATTCTCAGGCCACCGTCGAGAAAGATCGATCGTCCGGCCACGCAATACACCTTGTCCTCGTGGGCGAGCACGCTGCCGTGGACGGGCCAGAGGGATTCGAGTTGTTCGAAGGCCATCACGCGGCGATCGAGCGGCGCCGCACGGTATCGCCAAGCAAGATCACCGTCGGTTGTCAGACAGTAAACCCAACCGTCAGCACCGCCGAAGATCACTCGACCCCGGTAGACCGTGGGAGGCGAATCGATCCGGGCACCAATGGTGTACGACCACCGCTCGGCACCGTCGCTTTGCCGAAGGGCGACCAACCGATGCTCGTCGGTTTGGCCAACGTAAACCGTCCCATCGGCAATCACCGGTGCCGTCAAACGCCCGCCCAACTTCGTCGACCATTTGGGGGCAACCTTGGGGGCGATCGGATCGCCGGCCGTGCCGCTGCGCGACGGATCATGTCGGTAAGTTGGCCAATCGGCGGCCGCCTTCCGCGTATCGAATTCGCTAAGTGGCGCCTGGTATGCGGGCCCCTTTTCGAGACGGCCTCGCTCGGGAACTCGCGCCGGTACCGGGCGAGTTGCTGAGGCGGGCGCCAAAGCATTGAAGCCAAACAACTTGGCCTCCGGGTAACAGGCACAGTTGTGCGGCGGGGCGTAGGTCAAACCGTTGCAAGGCATCACACCGTAAAGGCAACCGCCGCGCACCCAGTGGTGAATGTCCCAATGCTCCTGGTCCGGATCAACAAATTCGATTCCGGTCCGCGACGGAATTAGAAAATTGTCGGTCGCCTTGGCGATGTAGCATCGGTGGTGGAACCAATAGGTATCGACATCCGGCGCGAATTCCTTTTTCACCTCTCCGGTTCTCGGATCTCGTCCCGTGTAGACCCCGGTATCCTTTCCGGAAGTCAACGGCGCGACCCACACCAAACCGTCGACCACCATCAAGTCCTGGGGAGACTGGTAACCACTGTTGGGAAAACTCGATCTCCACAACTCGCTACCCGACTTGGCGTCAAAGCTGGACATGTTGCCATCCCCGCCGGCGTACAACACGACGTCTTCGTAAATGACCAGCCGCGGGCCAAAGTTGAAGGTAAAGGATTCGCGGCGCGTCACCGGATCGGTCTCCCAGACCAGATCACCGGTCCTTTGATCCAAACAGACAAGCCGTTCGCCATCATGCAGGTAAACCCGCGACTCGTCCGCGGCCAACGTCAACGGCGAGATGCGAGTCTTCTTTGCCCACAGCTGCTCGCCCGACGATGCATCGAAAGCCATCACGACGCGAGGTTCTTCGTTCCAAAAGAATCGTTCCCGCACATCGGCCTGGTCCCCCACGCGTCCGTGAAGCGGTGCATAATCCTGCAGTTCCGCCTTCCCTTTGCGCACAACCAGGAACAGCAATCCGTCCCGATGGATGATCTCTTCGGTCGCGTCGCTTCCTTCGAAAGTTCGCAGTGTCTTGCCCGTTACCGCGTCGAGCGCTGTCAGGGGAGCGTTGTAGCCGAGCGTGACGAAAACCTCTTGATCGGTCGAAACCAAACGACGCGACAATTGACTCGGGCCACTCTTGAGAGGCCAGAGATGGCTCTGCCAATCCGGGATGTCGCGTTTCCAAAGCATCGCCCCATTGAACGCGTCTCGCGCAATCAGCTTCCACTTGGGCGGCAACTGGATCGAGATCCGACTACCCTCATCCATGATGTAAAACATGCGGCCAGCGGTGGAAACCAGTGCGCTCATGCTCGCCATGCGATCGTGGTGCCGTGACCATCGCGGACTTCCCACCCACTGCAAATGTCGTGGTGGACCAACGACGTCGTCGTGAGCGACGGAGTTTCCGGTCGCATCGTGGAGGTAATGCGACCATTCGTCGATATTCTCCGGTCTCGGCTTGATGGTCCGTTCCCAATCCTCGCCACGCTTGATCATCGCCACGCCGCGGGGAACCAGAACGCGAAGCACTTCGTCAAGCGGCACTTCACCGAGATCTTCGCTGACCAGCAAGTTGACCATGTTATCCGCATAGGGAAGCTCGCTGCCGGACAGGCGGTCGACGGAGACCTCGCCGTACACCCCCGAAGCCGCGATCTGCTGCCTCAATTCGTCGACACGCGAAGCGTCGCGAACCAACCCGTGAACCTGAGTCGCCTCGGATTGGCGAAGTGCCATCGTCAGGGCGGGATCTTCCACCCCCAACTGCACGATGAAGCCGCCGGTGAAACCCGATTCTTGCAAGAGCCGCTCGGCCTGCTCGGGAGCTCCGGCAAGAACCGGAGCCGAAACAAAACCAGAAACGGCAACCAAACCGATCGCGAGATGGAATAGCGCGAGACGAAATAGGTGGCGAGCCGGCATGGTGAGAGCCTCCAGGAGTCTTCACTGCAAGGGAAGAGAAGGAAATCGATCGGCCGATTGTACCATGGCAGGTTGCCTCAACGGACGCCGAGCGGACCGAAGTTCCGGTTGCCAACCTCCCGCCGGTGGCGAAACTCCAACTCGAGAAACACGGGAGGGGAACCTTGCATTTGGAGGGCCTGAAACGCCGGAGATCCGGCCATCCGGCAGCCTTGGGTGCGGTGCGGTTCCGACTGTGCGTCCTCTCACCCACCTCAATCCTTGAAATCGACGCTGCGGTCGGCTACCGCGCGTTTGACTTCACCCGGTTCTGACGTACGGTTCGGGGTGTAACCGCTGTCCCTAGCCATCCGAGCCGAGATTGCCATGAAGCTCTCGACAATCATCGCCATCATCCT
>JARFQX010000279.1 GCA_029287555.1 Rubripirellula sp.
GCAGACGGCTTGGTGCCACTAAGCCCCGAGGAGCTGCAGCAACTACTTGAGGAGCTGCAGCAACAGCAACTACTCCAATCCACAAGATAGATGGCGGGTTGCTTAAATCTCTTCCACCATCCCCGTGCTGTCAGCGAAGGAATCGGTTTGGACGCCCAGACGCTGGAGCATCGTCGCGTAGAGGTTGGATAGCGGCAGGTCTTCACCTTTCGCTTCGTCTTGCCATGGCTCGCGTTCGCCCAACCACGGGCCACCCTGGAAATTCATCCCCGCGTGATTGATGTATTTCCCGTGCTTGAAGCCCATCTGTTTGCCGCCCGCCAGGATCAACGGGTAATTGCGCGACAGATGGAACGCACTGGATGCTGAACCGAACAGCAGCAGCGTGTTGTCCAGCATGCTTCCGCTTCCGGCGGGCTCGGGCGTGGCCTTCAGCTTGCTGATGAAACGCCCGTATTCCTCGTTAAGGAAACGGCAATAGGTACCGAAGTTCTTCCAGCCGTCGGGATTCTTCGTCTCGTGCGACAATTGATGGGCCAGATTGAATCCAACCGCGCGCGCCAAGTGATCGCTGCGGCCGACTCCGTTTTCCCGTCCAATCTGGTAGGTCGCCACCCGCGTTGAATCCGTCTTGAACGCAAGGTAGATCAGCTCGAACATCGTCTGCAGATACTCTCGTGGCTCGTCGGTGGTCAATTCAAGATTCAAGGAATCACCATCGACGCTGGGCAAGGGAGCCCCCAGCCAACGCTTGGACTTTTCCACCTTGATTTCAGCTTGCCGGACCGAGTCCAGATACTCGTCCAGGCTCCGCCGGTCGGCGATCGACAGCGATTGTCGCAGACGACGTGCATCTTGAAGCATTTCGTCCAGTGCGCTGCGACTGAGCGCCAACCGGCGGGCCGAATCCGCGTCGCTCTTGACGAACAGTCGATCAAAGATCTGCTTGGGGCGGTGTTCCGCAGGGATCGGCCGCCCGTTGCGATCAAATGAAATCGTGTGCGTCCCTCGCGCGGTGCCGGTTCCCCCGTCCGTCGACATCACCAACGATGCAAAGCGTGTCTGGTCGCCAACATGTTTGGCGTATGCTTGATCCAAGGAGATCGTGTTCTCGTATTCTTTGTCGCCGCCGCCCGTGGCCGCCGCGGTTAAGAACTGATCGGCGTTGTTGTGCCCGTGAACGCTGCGCGACTTGGGATGCGAAAAACCTGACAGCACCGTTAGTTCGGTTTTGATTGGCTCGAGCGGTTCCATGCACTTGGTGAATGTGAACTCGCTGCCGTCACCATGTGGAAACCAGGACCAGTCCTTGTAGGCCGGGTCTTCCGGCAACGGCATCGGTACGCCGTCGGGGAAGTAAAAGCAGCCGAGACGTTTCGGGTTCGGTTTCGGCGTCGCAGCGCGAGCAGGCTGGCCCGACAAGGAGCCGAACATTGGCAACGCCAATGCCACGCCGCTGCCTCGCAGGAATCGGCGACGATCAATCGTGTTCGGGGTCCATGTCATCTGGGATTCCTCGATGGGTGCTACTGTTTGCGGGATTTTCGGACACCCTCAATTCCGTGGATCGAAACAGATCGCTTTGGATGATTGCTTCGACGGCGGTTCTCAGTCCGTCGCCACGTTGGCGAACCCGGGCGGTGATCGCATCGATTTCTGCTCGATCGGTAAACGCCAAGGGTCGTCCTAGAGCGTACGTGGCCAGCTTGGACACGATCGCTCGGACCAATTGATCTTGCCGGTTTTGCAACAGGAATCGCTTCAAGCCATCCATGCCATCAAGCGTCTGGTGATTGTACAGTTCACTGGTCGCATCAATTGGCTTGCCTTGGATTTCATCGCGCCATTGCCCCAATGCGTCATAGTTTTCAAAGGCGATTCCCCAGGGGTCGATTTTGATGTGGCAAGACATGCAGGCGGCGTGATTTCGATGATCTTCGATGCGCTCCTTCAGCGTCATTTTGGCGATCTCTGGATCGGCCAGGTCGATTTGCGGCACGGCCGGTGGCGGGGGTGGAGGTGGATCACCCAGGATGCTTTCGAGCAGCCAAATCGCGCGTTTGAGCGGATGGGAATCGGGCCAATCAGAATTCATCGCCAGCAAACCGGCCTGTGTCAGCAAGCCACCTCGGTGGAATTCATCGCTGAGCGAAACCCGGCGGAAATGGTTGCCATAAACACCGGCCAGACCATAGTGCCGGGACAGGCGTTCATTGACCATCGCGTAGTCACAATGGATGAAGTCCAGAACGCTCGCGTCTTCCCGCAGCATGTGCCCAAACAAGGCAACCGGTTCGTGCTGCATCGCTTCTTTCAAGAGCGGATCGAAGCCGGGGACGTGCTGCTTGAAGTTCAGAAACTCAAGCAGCTGCATATCGAGCCACTGATGGACAAAGTGCTTGGCAAAACGCTCGCTGCGAGGATCGTCAAGCATCCGTTGGACCTGCGATGCCAGAACATCCTTGTCGCTGAGCCGACCGTCGTTAGCCAGCTTCAAGAGTTTCTGATCGGGAATGCTGCACCAAAGAAAGAACGACAAACGACTGGCCAACGCGTGTGCATCGAGTGGCGGACGATCGATTGATTCGCGATTTGCTCCCGCCTTGGCCGTGTTCGCGACGTACAAGAACTGAGGCGACGAGAGCACGGTTGCCAGGACCTCGACGACGGCTTCTTCAAAGGTGTCGCACATCGGACGCATGGCGGCGAACAAATCCAGCTTGCGATTGACCTCTGCATTACTGGCGGGCCGCCGCCACGCTCGGGTCATGAACGCAGTGATGGTTTCGCGGGCGTATGCCAATTCGTCTGAGGCGTTGTCACTTTCAGCGAAGATCCAGCGATGCGACTCCGGCGGCCATTGGTCAAACACTGGAGCAGCGACCTGAATCGAATCGATTTGGATCTCGGATGAAGACGCCGAGCTGTTGACCAGTCGAATGTATTCCGATGGGCTGGGTGTTGCGCCCATCGGTGAGGTCTTCCTGACCGAGTTGCGTGGGTAGATCTCGCCGAGCGGTACGTCCCACTGAACGATCTGCGGCTGATCGTGCCCGGCTGTGATGGGCGTGTCTTCTTTGCTAACCCGCAGCAACGCGCGGCCTTCGTTGCTCGCTTGCCATCCGAATAGCAAGTGCAGGCTGGGAAAGCGATCATCTTTGCTGTTCACTCGCGACGCTCGAACTTTCACCCGCATCGTGCCCTCGTCGGGCAACTGATTTCCCAGCTCGATGATCAGCCGTGGGCCCTGTCCGCTCGGCAGAATCGCGACGCAGTCATAGTCGTCCGGGAACGCGACCGGGTGATCCTCGGGCGAAAAGGCGTATCTCGCGCCGTGGTACCTCCACTCGGCCTTTGCTTTCCGGTCGCTGGACAAATCCATGTAGTAGGCCCCACGCGGTGGTGCCCGAAACTTCTTCTGAAGCTGCTCTAGTTCCGCCGCTAGCTTTGCCGGATCGTCTTTCAAGTCCTGCTTCAGTTCCTTGATCTGGTTGTCTTGCTTCGACCACTCGCGCGCCGCGGCATCTTTCATCTCGATGCTCCAATACCTTGTCGGTGGCTTGTCGCCCGTCACAGTGGCTCGGTCGAGCGCGCTGCGAGCGATGCGGTGGTAAGTCTCGAACTGCGACACCGACAAATGCAACAGATCGGAGCTGTTCTCGAAGCCTTCTTCGGAG
>JARFQX010000341.1 GCA_029287555.1 Rubripirellula sp.
ACACCCGCCAAGACTCTGGGCAATCGAAAATACCAGGCCCGCATCTACGTCGACCGCACCGATCGGATGAAGAACGATCCCGACGCCCGATTCAGCAACGATGACTTCGTCGCGACCATCGATTTCGATGGCCCGTGGAAGTTGGGGTGGAGAGAACCGAAGATCGTTCACGCTAAGCACTTTCGCGGAGCATTGGACAGACCCAATCGGTAGGTCATTGAATTCCGTCGCTGTAGTGCGTCTCAAGATCTACCATTGTCGGACACCGGGTGGCGCTGGGCGTCGTATCGGAATTCGCTTCGGTGTGCATCATCTTGGCGCGATACCGAAGTTGCTAGATGAAGGTGGTTTGATTCCAACCGAGCCTAATTTCGACCTTTGCTAACGCTCAGGGTGTGCTAGAACGACCGCCATCACCAAGAACGGCGACTGTGGTTTCATTTGCAAACGCGACATGCCGTTCTTTGGTGGATGACATGGATTCGCGTTTCCTATTTTCTTTGGGTGACTTCACGCCGTCCATATGTGACCCGAACAGAGGAAAGCCCAGAGGTTTCCGGTCTGTTATCACGAAAAATGAACTCGCTCGTGTTTTGGAGCACGGCCATAGCAATGTGAACCGGGACACCATCAAAGTTCATCATTGGAACGTCATGTGGCAACTCCCAGTTATCAACCGGAATCGGCATAAACAGAAAGTACGACGAAACACGAAACGAAACACGCAAAATGCATCGATCACTCATTGGTTTGTAGCGGTCAACGGCAATGGTAATGCCTTTGGTCTCACAACTGGGCATATGCAGCGCGGTAAACGGTATCGGAAACCACTCCCGCTCCCGCATTACCCAGGTTCGCAAGCTCTCGAAGTGTTCGAAATCCGTAGGAAGAATAAACAACGCCATACGCCCCAATGCTCTTGCGACATTTGTCGGGCGATATTTTGGAACCTTCACGCTAACGGTGAGTGACCCATCGTCATTGTCGACCACATTGATTGAATCTTCCGATTCGTCGGGTTGATGGATGTAAATCGAATTCGCTTGTGAATCAGCCTTCATGTATGACGTGTGGCCGGGCTTTCGCAGCTTGGGAGTTCCTTTGCGTCCTGGGAAACGTGTCATCACACGTGGTAACGAAAGGAACTTCGCTAGATCGTCCTCGAATTGCGATCCAGGAGTCTGGTTGCATTTGTCGCACTCGGAGTATGTAAAAAGAGACCGGTTCCCAAACGCCGCAGGAATGATATGTGCGTCATCGGAGAACAATTCGCCATCTGTGGAACCGCAAAATATGCACGAGCGGTTTTCGCGGGAACCAAGGAAACGTTTTGACGATCCGTCACCAGCGGCAACCGAATGCGTAGCTAGGGTTTCCCAATCGTGCCAAGCGCTCGTTTGCTGTTGTGAAGTGCTCATTTACGCTTAGAGGTCAGAACGCGTCGAAGGGTTCGCAACACGCAAAACAAGGTTATCCACCACTTCTCTCAGTTTTGCTCGACCGTCGCGACCTTGGAGTCGACGTAGTGCAAGATCGTCCGAGCCATGTTGATGACAAGCGCGGCTTCCGGTGGATCGAGTAGTTCCTTGCTCGGATGCGCCATGCTTCCCTCGTTGCGGATGGGATTCATCGCATCCATGATCCCCGACATTGCACGAAAGATCTTGACGAGATCGTCGTTTCGCGGCCCAGTATCGCCGAACGCCGGGTGTTGCTTCCGGATCAGCGCAAAAAGGCCGCTCATCAGCATCTTCTCGCCATAGCTAATCCCCGCGTCGTCGCACAGTGCCCGAAGGTAACCGTGCAACATTGTATGCACGCGGTCCACCGCGCTCGTAGCCCCCGTTGTCTCGACGAGTTGCTCCGCGTCTTCGATCGCACGTTCAACGGTAGCGCTCGTAATCTTCGGTTTCTTCGATTGAACCGGAGCAGTGCCTTCCAGACGATCAGCAACAGCTGAAAGTTCGTCATGAAGCGCCTTTGTACGGGGCTTCCACCGCTCAGGGTCGGGTGGGTGTAATTCCAATGATCGGCGTAGAATAGTCGCTTGAACATTCGGTGAGGAAGCGTCAAGGATCTGCTCGAACTTCGCGCGGTTCGTCCCATCGTAGGAGCGAGGGTCTACCTCCAAACCACATTCAGCATAGAAGCGATCCAACACCCCAATGTTGTCAAATTTCCCGAGATAGCCTGCTTGAACGCCGAGGTACAGCTTAAGCAGCCGATTCTTTTCCGTTTCCGTCATTCCAGACATTTTCGCTCTCCGATTAGCCGGCTTCCGATTATACCGGAAGACACCAATTGGTCCTCCAAGGTTCTTGATCGCACCACCTCATCATGGCAGGAATAATGCCGCTCCTCGACGTGGCCCCGGTAGCGGATTCACGACTCGCGGCAGCTTTCTATGCTCCGGTGTTTCATCGACCGGCTCAGGTTGAGCCCAAACACAGAAGCAGACTTCACAGCTGCGGTCGATTCAAAACTCACCGGATTGCTGCAACAGCTGTCGAACGACAGTTAAGACAGTCCGCGCAGGGACGAACGCGATACGGGTGATGGCGCCCTGTGCAGCCCACTGCTTTGACTGTAAGCCAACCACCGCGAATCGATCAACTCCCTCATTGGCGTCGATCTCGACGACAGGTCCTCCGCTCATTCCTTCAGCGGATAGCTCATCGTCCCTGTACGGGACGCCGGCGCACGTCACATCCGAGTCCTCACTAACTTGTTTGATGGGCAGCATCCGGAATCCAACCGTCCCAACTTCGTGTTGTTGCCTCTCCTCAAGAATTCCGTTCTGGACCACGAAAAGCCTGTTCGTTACATACTGTCGCGAGTGCACGGCAGACGCTCCAACAATCATCGTCGCGTGTAGGGGCGTCAATTCTTGAGTCGGAGCACGAAATCGGTTGACTGTTACGCATTCAACCCCCAATTCCGCCATGCGTTCAAGTAGTGCGTCTGGGAGCCGGATCAAACCGACATCTGCAGGACATTTCGAGCTGTCCCAGTAGACGGAAGTTGAATCGGTTGGAAGCTCGAACCACTCAAGACCGTGCCGCTCACGTAGATAGCACACGCGGGCAAATCTTAGTCGCCGGTTACGCGAGAGTTCTGCAATGTCAGCGCACACGTGTCCTGCCGTCACAAGAACGGTCGATTGGTCCACGGACAACAAAAACCCAGTGCCAAGTTCCGGTTCGTCATTACCCTGCTCATGATACAGAATCGGTATTGTATGTCTGCCAAAATACTCTTCCGCAATATCACGGTACATTCCGAGTGCTTTTGCTAGGATCTCGTCTTCGGCGACACCCATTCTTCATTCCTCTCCGTACGATGCCATCTTTAAATCTCGCGAAGTATGGCGCAGATGCACTCAGCCGGAAAGCACTCCGGTTTCATCGACCCGAGGCGGTTGCTCCGGCGCGCAGGTATGGATTATCGGTTTCAAGATTCGGCTGATACGTTCGCCTTCCCAAACGCGTTATAGCAGCAGGCGATCAGGGCTCCGAACAGCCAGCCGAGGACGAAGATTTCGATCACTCCTAGGATCGTTTCCCACCAGGGCATGTCCCAGCGCATGATCGTTGTTGCGTCGACTCCGTGCATCAGGCTGTTGAAAAAGTTGATCGCCGTCTCGTGTGGGACCGTCAGCATCACCAGGACGCAGCCGAGATAGGAAACGGTGCTCGCGACGGCGACCGCAAATCCAAAACGCTTAATGTCAAGACTCTGCATGATGGTCTCCTACGGTTGGCTGGGTGTGGTGAGCAGCATCGTGGCCTGGGATCATCAGCAGATGACAGCCAAGCATCAGGACGATGAACACGGTGAGCGTGATGCCTTCGCTGACGCCGAATAGCGGCAACACGAAGATCAGCAACATTGGCACCAGGCAACCCAATAACATTCGCCAAAAGTGACTCATCTGCCGTATCTCCATCCGGGTAAGATCGATACTCATCCTCGGCTGGTGTTTGGATGCTCGCGCGGTTGAGATTCTTCACGTGGACGGAGCGCAATTCGGCAGATTTCTCATGGAGTCGTCGTTTGCGACGTTCGTTGATCTCGAAACGCCCACTTGAGTAGCGGCGGTGTGATGACTGTGGTTGCAAATACGACCACCAACAGCGCAGCGAATAGCGAGTCACTTACTACGCCGAGGCCGCGGCCAACGCCCAAGAAGACCAGGCCGACTTCGCCTCGCGGCACCATGCCAATTCCCACCGCTAGCCGATCGGCGCACCGACCGGCCGCAAGCCCAGCGACAAGCTTGCCGATGATCGCACAGACGGTGAATAGCAAGGCGAGTGCAAGCGTTCTGGCGTCTAGAACGTACGAGACGTTGACTTGCATGCCGACATATAGAAAGAAGATCGGCGCGAGAAAACGTTCGAGTGGCGCAAGTAGGTGGGAAACCGTTGTGGTTGGTTCGTCGTCGGTTGATGTAGTCGTCGCCGGCGTCATTTGGTCGGTGAGAACGAGGCCGGCAGCGAACGCGCCGACGATCGCGGCGAGCCCGATCGACTCGGCCAACCAGGCGAAACCAAAAGCCAGCGCCAACGGAAAGAGAAACAGCCCGTTGCTTCGGTCCAGCTTGCGAAAGAGCGATGTCCCTCGGGCAGCGATCCGCTCACCCAGCAAAATCACTGCGCCCACGAACAGAATGGCGGTGCCAAGTGTTGCTGCGATCTGCCAAATGCTGAATCCTGCCGTTGCTGCGATCCGCGAAACGACGGCGAGCAGGACGAGACCCAAGACATCGTCAATGACCGCGGCGCCCAAAATGACTTCTGATTCGCGGCGACCCAACACGCGCAGATCCTTCAAGACGCTGGCCGTGATACCGACGCTCGTGGCGCTCAACGTTGCCGCCAGAAATAGATGACCGGCGATACTCATTTGTTCGTGCAAAACGATGCACGTGATGTAGGCAAGGGCAAACGGAGCGATGACCCCAACCGCCGCGACCGACATCGCCTGGCCACCGACTTGTTTCATTCGCGTGACGCTCGACTCCAGTCCAGCCGAGAACAGCAGCAGGATCGCTCCCAATTCGGCCAAGGCGTGAAAGATGGTTGCCGTGTGACTCGCCGCCTCCGACGATTCCGGCGTCGCAGCCGCGGCCGCGGGATTCATCACGATTTCAAAGAACGGATAACCCAGCCAGACACCGACGTTGCCAATCGCGACGCCGAGTAGCAATTCACCCAAGACCGAAGGCTGATCAAGTCGATCGCTAACCCACCGCATCGACATGATGGCGAGCAGAAGCACGGTCAGCAGCAGTAATAGCGGGGATAGGTTCATTCACAGTTTCTGTGATCTGAATGCCCGTCAGCCTCCGCACTTGATACCCCACTTGGGTATGCTACTCTTGGATCCAACTGACGGGCTGCGAATTCCCACACGTTGCACGATGTTGCAAGTAGCCACAGTCAAGTTTGGCGTACGCAGAGTTCTTACAATCACGTCTTTTGATGCTCTCACCCCATGACTCCTTCACTGAGAAGTTCGTTTTTTTCGAGCGCAGCGGAATATTGGTGATCACGCCGCGCCGACGGGATCGGCGAGTCATTTGTCAGACGTGTGGAGCGGAATTGCTTTGACTGAATCGAACCAAGGAGAAGCGAGCAAACACGAATCCGCTATGGACGCGGGTAGCTCCGTGGATTTGGGAAAACTAGTTGACGCCTGCGTTGGCGGTGATCGCGATGCGATGCAACAGATCTATGAGCATTGCAGCGGCCGTGTCTACGCGCTGATGGTTCGGAT
>JARFQX010000465.1 GCA_029287555.1 Rubripirellula sp.
TGCTCGTGCTCGTGCTCAGTCGCTCGCGACGGTGCTCTTGCTCGAATCAATTACCGCGGCTCTTGCCATTCTTTTCAATTGCGAGCACCGCTTCGCTGAGCACGAGCACGAGCACGAGCACGAGCACGAGGAGTTCCCCACTGTTCCACAATCGCGCACGCTTATTTAGTGCTTTGTCGAACCTAGGTATTTGGGTGGCCGGGAAAAGGGGTCAGACACCAAAAGCCGGAACGGCCCTTCGGGTGCTTCGCACTTTTGGTGTCTGACCCCTTTTACCGACCCCGGTTGAACCCCACTCTTGAGTTCTGACAAAGCACTAGGCTTGCCACGGTTGGGGCGGCCGGTGGCGTTCATGTTTGTTCCCGCGAGGCAAGATCTCGAAAGTGCTGGGCCAGTTCCGGCTTCACGGCCAGGAACGGGTGCTTGTACGCGTAGGCGTCGGCACCCTCTCGCGCGCCATGTTGCCGACGGTGCTCCGCCCAGGTTCCGGCCGGCACCGACCGCAGCACGACCGGTCCAAGTCGATGGCTCGACCTGCGATCCTCGTACTCGCAATTGACCTGCGACAAATGCTTCTCGATCGAGTCGATCAACCGACGCGATTTCGATTCCTCCAACTCCTGTTCAACGAGCAACATGTAATAGGCGGGGTCGCCGGGAACCGGCACGAGGCTGAAGTGCTCGATGGATACTTCCGACGCGCGGAAGGCATTGGCAA
This sequence comes from Rubripirellula sp., assembly GCA_029287555.1. Lineage (GTDB taxonomy): Bacteria > Planctomycetota > Planctomycetia > Pirellulales > Pirellulaceae > Rubripirellula. The sequence continues at coordinate 719 of JARFQX010000465.1, forward strand.
CCGCTTGCGTGACCTGGATCTCGCTTAGCTTCTCTCCCGTCATGCTCGAAAAATGAGCGCCCTTGTTGAGAAAGGTCAATTGCGGAACCTTGCCAACAAAGCCATCGCAGCGAACCACATCATGAATATCGTAGCGGTAAAAGCCGCTCAGCGTCGTCATCAGGATGTAGTAGTCCTGTCCGACTTCCAACTCATCAGCTTCCAGAATCGTCGGTTTTGAAGAGCCGTGCTCATCGACCGGGATGAACTCGAAGTAATGACTCGCGTAGTCGAGCAACCCGGACTGGGTCTCGTCTTTCATCGGGGAGGTCATGTGACCTTCGCTCGCGGAAAGACCATGATCCCGGAGCGGAACGTTCTTGCCGAAATACTCACGCACCTGCGGAAGGTAGTAGGAGACCGATCCTCCCATCCAGACCGAAACGACCGACATCGAGGGCCAAAAATCGGCCGGGTACAAGTTGTCGGTGCGGCTAACGATCTCCTCCAACTGACGAGCCCGCCGAGGATTCGGCTTGCTCCAGTAAGGCCTGAGCGACTCGCGCAACTGCGGTTCAAGTTCAATCGAGTCGTCCAGCGAACCGTCGCCGACTTCGCGAATCAGTCTCTCTTTGTTCGCATCCGCCAATCTTGCCAGATTGATGAGTGTCAACGGATTGGCGGTGGCAATCATGCCCACGCGATCCGACGCAATGGCAATCCGCAGCACCAGGTAAAGTTTGTTTGCCGTTCCCTTCACCTTGTTCAGAACCGCCGGCAGCAAGAACAAGGAGTTGCTGATGCGGGGCCGGGTCTCGGCCACCAATCCGCTGATGCTGCCGCAGGCGATTCCGGCCTCAGTGCGAAACTGCTGCCAGTCGCTACCGAGAGTCAACGTGTACTTGTTCAAGAGGTCCGGATGGTCGCGAAAGGTCGCCAAGCCCCAAACGTTCCAACTGCGGCGATACTCGCGAAAAAAATGGTTCGTGATCGGCACGTATTTTGATTCGCTGGTCGTTCCCGATGTCATCGAGAACATCAGCACTTCGGTGCCCGGCCCGAACATGGCGTCGGTGCGTCCCTGTTTGACCTGGTCGACGAAGGGTCGGTAGTCCTCGTACGTCGTCACCGGCATGCCCCGTCGAAAGTCCTCGACGGTCCGCATTTTGTCCAGACCATAGTCACGTCCGAATTGGCTGTCGCGATTGGCCTGCAACTTCTGTTCAAGCCGATTGCGTTGAATCTCTCGACCTTGTGCAGCCTGTTGGAGGTAGCGATTGACGCCGCGAAGCTGCCACCCTAGATAGCCGCGGCGGGCCAGGTAGGCTATGTTCATTGTCGAAACGCCAGGAAGACGGTGGAGCGAGGCTGCCTGGGCAAGGCAAGCGAATTGGCGGGAATGGCTAACACAGGTCCCATGATTCTCGCTCTTGAAGGTAGTAGCCGGCCAAGGACGGTTCAAGTCCGGTGATGGCGGGCCCGACGAGGTGTCGCAAAATCGTCATCGCGATCGGGTGAGTGGGCGGGGGAGGTTTGATCCGGAGGATCGTTCGATGCCCTCGGGCCACCCCCGTGTTAGCCCTCGGGCCAACCCCGTCTCAAACGCCCGTGGGCAGGCAGGGAGCCACCCGATACCGCAGCCGTGTTGGAATACCGCAGCCGTGTTGGATACCGCAGCCAGGGCCGATGCAGCCAACTCTTGACAACGACGATCCGACCCCAGAAGGCCTTTGGCAATCGGCCTTGGTGCGCCGCGGAGCTTTGGCCGCTGCGGTCATGTTGCTCATGATTCCCGCGATCGTGCGGAGTTCCAGCCGTAGCATCGAATCGATGTTCAACGCCCCTTTGCGTTGGATTCCCCGAGAATCGGAGTCGCGCCAGGATTTTAATGAGTTTCTCGATCGCTTTGGCGCTCATGAGATTGTCCTTGTCAGCTGGTCGGGCTGCGACATCGATGACTGGCGACTGGCCGAGATCGAGTCTTCCCTGAGTGAGTACTCTCGTCGTCGGCGTGAGGAATCGCTGCCGAAAATCATCAATCAGGTGATGACAGGTCTGGCCGCGCTCGGGCAGCTCACCGAGCCTCCTGTGAATCTAAGCAGGTCCAACGCTCTCAGGCGATTGCAGGGCGTGGTCGTCGGCAAGGATGCCAGGACGAGCTGCGTGGTGGTCGAATTGACAGATTACGGAGCCGAGTATCGAGACGAGGCAATCGGTGCGATCATCGACGTCGTGACGGAGGTAACGGGATTGGACAACGAGGATCTGATCCTTGCTGGTCCACCGGTCAATGCACAGGCAATCGACGAAGAAAGCCGGCGATCGATTCGAGCCTACAGCGTTCCTTCGGTGATCATCTCCTTGGCGCTCTGCTGGCTGTGCCTTCGTTCACTCTGGCTTGCGATCCTTGTCCTAGTGGTTGGTGTTTTCGGCCAAGGGTTCATGTTGTCACTGGTCTATTGGACCGGGAATGACATGAACGCCGTCTTGATCGTGCTTCCAACGTTGGTCTTCGTGCTGTCGGTAAGCGCCGGCGTCCATCTGGTCCATTACTTTCTCGAGGAACTTAAGGAGGGCAATCCGGGGGAGGCGGCAACTCGCGCTGTCAGGAAAGCCCGTGGACCTTGCTTGCTTGCTGCAATTACCACGGCCATTGGACTGGCATCGCTGGGTGTTAGCACGGTTTACCCCGTTCGCGATTTCGGGATCTTGGGCGCCGTGGGGATCCTGGTCTGCGTCGGGCTGCTATTCCTGCTGATCCCCGCGTTCATGGTGATCTCGTTGCGGATTCCGCGAATTCGCCGGCAATGGGTTGAGCAGTCGGTCGTCCCCTCGGGGAACCACCCATTGCTTGCCGCCGTCTCGGGATGGGTCTGGCATCGTAGTGCTTGGATTCGTCTGTTCTGCGTGACAACCATGGTTTGCATTGGGGCGGGACTGGCCTGGCTGCAAACATCGATTGATGTGGTCGCATTACTTTCGGAAGACAACCAGGCCGTCAAGAATGTGCACTGGTTCGAAGACCACATCGGCCCGATGGTGCCGCTGGAGGTCGTCGTCCACTTCGACCGGGACTGCCCCCTGAGCCCATTTGAACGGCTCGGTGCGGTGACGCTGATTCAACAAGAGGTCTCGCGAAAGGAGCATCTCGATGGGGTTGTCTCCGTCGCGACGTTCCTGCCTCCTTATCCTCGCTCCAGGAGCGTGCGCAGTACGGCGGTGCGATCGGTGATCCGCAAGCGACTCGACCGCAATCGCGAAGACTTCGTCGACGCAAAATATCTTGCCGATACACCGGGTGGTGAAGCGTGGCGGATCAGTGCCAGGATCTCCGGCACCGAGCCGATCGATCACGGTCGCTTCCTGTCCGAACTTCGCGGAGAGCTCGGCGAGGTGGTCGAGAAGCTTCGGGATGCTGGTTACACCGGGATCTCGACCACGTGCACGGGAGTGGAGGCTGTCTCCCAGGCGGTGCAGGAATCGCTGCTTAAAGATCTGTTCAACAGTTTTCTGCTCGCGCTGGTGCTTGTCGCGATCGTGATGATGATTGCCTTGCGTAGCATTTCCTGTGGGTTACTGGCGATGATTCCCAATGTGTTTCCGACGCTGCTACTCTTCGGCGGGATGGGCTGGCTCGGAAAGACGGTGGACATTGGGACGGTCATGACTGCCAGCGTGGCGTTGGGGATTGCTGTCGATGGGACCTTTCACTTTCTCAAGTGGTTTACCCAGTCGATCAAGCAGGGGCTCACTCGTCAGCAAGCCATTTCCCTCGCCTTCACTCATTGTGGCCGCGCTCTGGTGCAGACAACGGTCATTTGTGCCAGTGGTCTGCTGATCTATTCCCTCAGCGGTTTTATTCCTGTACGGCATTTTTCTGTGATGATGGTTTTGCTGCTGTCGGCTGCCCTGGTTGGTGACCTGATCCTGCTTCCCGCCCTGCTTGCCGGGCGCTTGGGTGCGGCACTGGCTCGCAAGTACCAACCCGCAGCGTTACCAGTCGACGTGGCGACAATACCGACATCTTGAGACAGCGCGACACAACCTTCTTTCTTGATTCCTCACAAGTGAATAGAAACCCCAAGAAATTCAGCGTGGTCGGAGCGGGTGCCTTGGGCACCATCCTGGGTGGATTGATCAAGCATCACCGGCCCGATCTTGACGTGGTGCTGGTCACTCGGGGTGAACATTGCAGACAGATCCGGCAAACCGGTCAGGTGGTCCTGCACGGGCCCTGGGGGCAATGCTCACCCGAGGTGACCGCGACCACCGATGTGAAAGAGATCGCCGACTCAGATCTCGTCTTGTTCACCGTCAAATCTCAGCACACCGCCGAGACTGCGAGGCAGATCGCGCCGGTTCTTGGCGACGCAACGTTGGTCTCACTGCAAAACGGAGTGAACCAACGCGAGTTGCGGCCGAGCGTCCGAGCCGATCGACTCCTGGTCGGAATGACGGCCACCAACATGGCGATTACCTCACCGGGAGAGGTCACCTTGCAGCGGAACGGCCTGAGCATGATCGGATCTCCCGACAATGTTTGTCCGTCCGCGATTGTCCAAGCCGCTCGTGACCTGCTGGCGATCTCCGGCCTTCCGTTTGAAACCTCCGATCAAATTCTGGGGATCCAGTACAACAAACTGTTGCTCAACACGATGGGTTACGCATCGGTGCTGTCCGATTCGGATTTCATCACCGACGGTATCCTCTTCGGCCCATGGCGAAGACACGTTGCGTTGCCGCTCTTGAATGAGGGACTCACGGTGCTGGAAGCCGCGGGGATTCACCTTGGGCGGACAAGCGGTATGTCCGACGTCCTCCGCTTCGGTCGCTTGCTTCGGGCGCTGAACACGCCTGGCGTCGACGGCCCCGCGCGTTGGGTGGTCAAGCAACTGGTGCGGCCCAAGAAACTTGTCTACTCCGTTTATCAGGATTTGGTACGCGGCAAACCGACCGAGATTGACTACATCAACGGTGAGATTGTCCGTCTTGCAGGCGAATGCGGGGTCTCGGCCCCCTATAACGGGCTCGTCGTGCAGATGATTCACGATCTCGAGAAGAGACCGTCGGATCAATTTCCAACGCACGAGCAGGTGATCGCGAGATTTCGCGAACTCTCGGATTAAGAAACGAACACAGCATGGGCGTTGACCCAAGCGGGACCGGCAATGATGATGATCTGCCGTTCCGTTTTTTCCCCGGTTGCGTGAGTTGATGATGTCCCGAGGCCGCTTATTGTTGACCGGTGCGACAGGCATGGTCGGCATGGCCCTGACGCCGAGGCTGATTGAAGAGGGGTACGATCTCAGCGTGATGTTGCGTCCCTCGAGCGACCGATCCACACTCGCGGGGCAGAACGTTCGCGTCGTTGAAGCTGACTTGGCGGATCCCCAAACGCTGGGCCCCGCCTTGGCCAATATCGACTACGTGGTTCACGCAGCGGCTCATGTCGGGGATTGGGGCCCGGCGGAAAAATACCGAGAACGCAACGTCGTTGCCCTTGAGCACATGTTGACCGCGTCGCGCAATCAGGTGCGTCGCTGGGTTCAGGTCAGCTCGCTTGGCGTTTATTCAGCGCAAGATCATTTTGGGACCGACGAGTCAACGCCGCCCGATATCGCAGGACTTGACGGTTACACGCGTACCAAAGCCGAAGCCGAAGTGCTGTTGAACCGACACATTCAGGAGCACGCGCTACCGGCCGTGATTCTCAGGCCGGGCTTCATTTACGGTCCCGGCGACCGTCATGTGCTGCCGCGGATCATCAAGAAGTTCGAGGCGGGAACGATGAGGATGATCGGTGACGGACAGAAGTACTTGAACAACACTTCGGTTGACAATTTAGTCGACGCGATCGTCTTAGGCTTGCAACATGCCGATGTGGTTGGCGAAACGTTTAACATTCGAGACAAGCGGCTTGTGACGCGTCAGGAATATGTCTCGACGATCGCCGAATACCTCGATCTTCCCTACCCGCGGACGGTACCGGCCCCGATTGCCCGACTGCTGGTCGTCTTCGTGGAAGGCTGGGCCAAGCTGCGGGGAGCGACCGAGGCGCCGTTCTTGACACGGGCAAGCATCAAATTCATGGACCAGAACCTCGATTATTCGATTGACAAGGCAATCCGGGTGCTCGGCTACGAACCCCGTGACGACTTCCAGCCCGTGATGCATCGAGCTCTTGAGTGGGCCCGCAGTACTGGTCAAATCAGCAAGGGCGCCTGATTCCTGCCGAGATACGGCTTGGGCGATTCAACCTCTTGATCCTCCGCACTCCATTGCTTCTCGACCATGCGTATCTCGGAACTTAGCGCCCACATTGTGCGTCTGAGGCTGCGCAAGGAGTTCAAGCATGCTTCTTACGCGCGCCGCTTCAGCGACAACTTGATTGTTCGTTGCCAACTTGCCGACGGGACGGTTGGATGGGGCGAAGGGGTTCCCCGCGAATACGTGACTGGCGAGTCGCCACAAGGCGCACTGGCGCAGTTGGCCGCAACCGACCTGCAGCATCAATTGCAGGCTGACTGCCTCGATTGGCCCGATGTATTCCGCCTCTGCGAGAACTATCGACCGCAGATTTCCAACGAAGATCCTCGGGGATGCATGGCCAATGCGCATCGATGCGCCGTGGAACTTAGTATCTTGGACGCGTTTGGAAGGCTGTTTGGTGACCCGCTGAAAAAGATCACCAGCCTGTACGCCGCGTCCGAACCGGTTCGCGGCGAATCGGATCGTGTCCAGTACTCATCGGCCATCAGCTCGGGAGGAATTGCCAAGGAGATGCGAAGTTCTTTGGCAATGCGGCTGTACGGTTTTCGTCAGTGTAAGGTCAAGGTCGGCATGCAGGCCGACCAGGATCCCGATCGGCTGCGACGGATGCGGCGTTGGGTCGGTGCCGGGATGGATCTTCGGGTGGATGTGAACGAGGCCTGGGCGGTGCAGGAAGTCGTCCAGCGGATTGGCGAACTCGAACCTTACGGGATCAGCTGTGTCGAGCAGCCCGTTCGGCATCAAGAGGTAGCGGCACTCTCGGAAATTCGCGAACAAGTCGACGTGCCGTTGATGCTTGACGAATCGTTGACCAGCGAGGCGGACGCGGCACTGGCGATCCAAACGGGAACCTGCGACCTGTTCAACATTCGGCTCTCGAAGTGCGGCGGGTTTCTCAGCAGTCTTCGACTTGCCGCCATGGCACGCGACGCGGGCTTGGGATACCAACTCGGTTGTCACCCGGGCGAGTCATCCATCCTCTCGGCGGCAGGGCGTCATTTCGTCACTTCGGTCGACTTCATTCGCTACCGCGAAGGATCGTTCGATCGTCATTTGCTCAAGGATTTCATTGCCGACCGGGATGTGACTTTCGGCTTTGGCGGTTGGGCTCCCGCGATCACGTCGCCCGGCCTGGGCATCAACATCAATGAGCAGAAGTTGCAGCCGCTCGTTTTAGAAACCCAATCCTTCAAGATCGCCTGAAGCCGTGACGTCCTCCCGCCCCCTCCTGACTTCCTACTCAGCACAAGACGGTGTCAAACTTGTCGCGCGGGTTTGGCAACGAAACGATGCGATCGCGGACGTCGTCTATTTACACGGCATCGTCAGCCATGGCGGTTGGTACGAATCGAGCTGCGTCAATCTTGCAGAACGCGGCTTTCAGGTCCACTTTCTCGAGCGTCGTGGATCGGGATTGAACATCAAGAACCGTGGTGATGTCGACCACTGGCACACCTGGATGTCGGACGTGTCGGTCTACTTGCAGGCTTTGCCTTCGGACCGCCCGCGCATCCTATTGGGAATCAGTTGGGGAGGGATCCTGGCAACCGCCTTGGTACGCCGGCATCCCGAGATGCTGGCTGGTCTCGGTTTGATTTGTCCGGGCCTGTTTTCATTCAAGGCGGCAAATCGCTTGCAAAGAGTGGCCCTGCGAGCCGCAGCAGCACTCGGTCTCAACGCAGTGAAGGTTCAGGTGCCTTTGCAGGACCCGGCACTGTTCACCAACTCGGTCGAGGGGCAACGCTACGTCGCCGAGGATCCGCTTGCCCTGCGAAAGATCACGGTCCAATTCGCCAAACAGAATCTGGCCTTGTTGCGATACGCGGTCGAATCGCCCGAGGAGATCGAGGTTCCCGTGCTCTTGATGCTGGCGAGCGATGACCCCGTGACCGATAACGTCCGCACGCGCGCGTTCGTCGCTCGCGTGGGACATCGCGACCGAACCATCATCGAGTACGCCGGCGCCTCCCACACGCTTGAGTTTGAAGACGATCCGTCGCAATATTTTTCGGATCTCACAGCGTGGTGCACCCGCATCGCACGTCCGGAACAGCGATCCTGAGACGGCTCAGGCAATGCCGCGTTCTGTGGATGGTGCGAGACCCAACTGGTGGATCACCTCGTCGGAGCTTCCCAAAAACAGGTGTTTGTATTGTTCTTGGCTACCACCTCGGGTGGCAATTTTCTCGTCTCGCAGGCGTTTCCAGGAACCAGCCGGAATCACGCGTTGGAACATCGGCCGTAGTCGGCGAGTCCGGATCCTGTCGTCGTACTCGCAATTCAGCGCGCACAGGTGCGCATCGGTTCGCTCAGCCAATTGCTGGACAATGTCCCTCGATGGTTCCTCAACAAGCAGCAGATAGTGAGGAGGGCTGCCCATCACCGGAAGTAGCATCACCGGCTCAACATTTCGGTTGAGATCCCGATACGCATTCTTGACGGCAGTAACGACCTGGTACTCCGTCAGTTTTTCACCGGCAATATTGGTGCAATGGGCTCCCTTGTGCAAGAACTCCAGCAGCGGGGCTTGGCCCTGGAATCCGACGCATCGAACAACGTCTCGGATGTTGTATCGAAACAAGCCGCCAGGATTGGTCATCAGGATAAAGTACGAGTGGCCTTCCTGGAGCTCATGAGCCTCGAGAACGCTCGGGTGACTGCTGCCAATTTGATCTTCGGGAATGAACTCGTAGTAGCTTGTTTCGTAGTCCAGCATTCCAAAACTGGATTCGTCCTGCATCGGAATCGTCATCCGACCTTCGCTGGCTGACAACCCGTGATCACGAACGGCACAGTCACCGTAGAGCGATCGCAACTCTGGTAAGAAAGCACCCACCGGTCCACCCATCCAAACCGCGACCACGGAGAGCTCCGGCCAAAAGTCGCGCGGATACAAGTGACCCGTTCGTTCAATGATTTGCTCCAATTCCCGGAACCGCCGCTTGGAGAGCGGACGAATGCGCCGCGACAGTCGCTTGTCGGTCATGCTAACTTCGGGCTTCGGCAACGTCAGCGTCCCATCGCGAAGGTCACGCAGCAACGTTTCCTTCTGGTCGTCCGCCAACTTGGCAAGGCTGATCAGGGTCAGTGGATTGGCGGTGATGATCAGACCGACACGGCGCGAGGGGACCGCCAGTCGCAACGCCGTGTACTGGCGATTATTCCAATCACCGATCTTGCCAACCTCGGGAGGAACGAGAAAAGGACGACGGACCACCGCGGGACGAGTTTCGGCCGCCAGACCGCTGATGTTTCCGCACCAAGTCCCGGCGGGCGTCCGGCTCTGTTGCCAGTCACTGGACAGATGCACGTAATGCTTGGACAACAGATCCCGGTGATCCGCGTGCGTCTTGAGACCCCAAATCTTCCAGCCGTGTTTGTAGCTCCGCAAGAATTGATCGGTCACCGGAATATGTTTGGGATACTCCGTCGTCCCGGAAGTCAGTGCAAACATCTTCAGTTGCGTCTTGGGACCAAACAGCGCGTCGGTTCGTCCCGCTCGAACCTCGTCAACGTAGGGCCGAAAGTATTCAAAGTCGCTGATGGGAACCTGGCGTCGAAAATCTTCGAGCGAACGAATCGATGAAAAACCGTGATCGCGTCCAAAACGACTATCTTCGGTCGAACGTATCCGTTCCTCCAAAACGCGTTGCTGAACGTCGCGAGCAAAATCCGCGTTATCGAGCAGACGCTTGACGAGTGGATATTGAAGCCTGAAATAGGCCCACCGCGGATTCACGCTCACACTCCTCGGCTTTCCAAGGCTGCTTCGCCAAGAAGTTCTTCAATCTTGTCGGCAATCACCGGCGCATTGGTGCCGGTCATCATCGTGAAGTGGTGGCCCGGAACCTGATGGACTCTCAAATGAGCAAACTCACTCCAGCCCAAATCATCCGCGTAAGACTGGCCGGTCGCTTCGGACAACATGCCGGTGTCCTCGGGGCGTAGCAACTCAACCGCCAATCCGCACATCGGTGGCCTGTATGTTTGCAGGAACTCAACGTGACGCTTACAAACGTTGATCAGCCGTTCCACGAATTCCCCGGTCGCCGATGGCGGCAGGACTCCGTGCTCAATCCCCAGGCTCAGCACGCGGGCGATCGCCTCAGTGTCGTCCTGCCTCTTGAGTGCCTCGTAGTCCAGCTCCATCGAAGTTCCCGCGAAGTAATTGGCGAACTCGACCAAGTCGACGAGGAATTTCGCATGATCTTGTAAGTCGACGCCTTGAAAGACGATCGGCAACGGCGTGTCGATCATCACCAGTGCTTGCACGGGAAGCTCTTCCTCCGACAATCGCCGCGCGATCTCGTAAGCGAAGATGCCTCCGGTCGACCAACCCATCAGACAATAAGGGCCCGCGGGCTCTTTCTCACGAATGGTGTCGACATAATCGTCGACCATCTCGTCGATGGTTCGATAGGGTCGGGTCCCCGGCTGCAGGCCAGGCGTCCGCAAACCGAACACCGGTCGACTGCGAAACGCTCTCGCCACACTGTCGTAGCAACGCAGATCACCACCGATCGGATGGATACAGAACAGCGGCGTATCACTTCCCCGCGCGCCACCAAGCGGCACCAACGCGCACTTGGCGGTACGCTCGGGAGCTGCCTCGGATCGCTCGCCGCTCCTCGAAACGTCTTGCGATGCAACTTCCTCGGTCAAATCCCCCGCCGCATGATCCTCCGCGGAACCG
>JARFQX010000702.1 GCA_029287555.1 Rubripirellula sp.
CGCTCGCGCCCTTGCATCTTCCTTCCCAAGCACGGGAAAGCGCAAAGTAAATCGAACGCCCCGTTTCAAACTGTCACCCACTCACCCACTCACCCACTCACCCACTGCCTCACTGCCTCACTGCCAAAATTGACAGCCTAATGTGCCGAGTCTAAAGTGCAGCGACGCCATCTGGTTCGCCGACAGACAAGGTCCATGAACAAACCATCGCTCATCGGAGTGATCGCTGGAGACAGGCCGCTCTGGGGCCATCGAGTATCCGCGTTGTTGCTGCTGCTGCCTTGCTTGTTGATTCCAACGCAGCAAGCGATCGCAACGACGTTCGAGGATTCGATCCGCCCGATTCTTGACAACCACTGCAACGATTGCCACGGCGTGCCGGACGAGGGCCCCGAGGGCGATTTTAGTTTGGCACAATACGCAACCCGAGATTCGGTTTTGGCGGCGAAGCGAACATGGAAAATGGTGCTTGACGTGGTTGAAGGGCACGAGATGCCGCCCGCGGACGCCGAGGATCTGGCCGATGAAGACCGCCTTCGCCTCGTGCGTTGGATCCGCCAAGCGCTGGCGGAGCCGGAGGTGGACGGTCAGGTCAATCCGGGCAAGCCGGTGCTCCGACATTTAACGCGATTGGAATACAACAACGCGGTCCGCGACCTACTCGGTTTGGAAACCGATGTCTTCATGTTTTCCGAGCGTCTGCCGTACGAAAAGGACTATTTCAATCCTTCGTCGGACAAGATGCCCGAGCGTTTGCAGATTCGGGCTCGTGAATACGGCGCAAAGTATCCTGTGCTGTTGCCCGAAGTCGGCTTGCCGACCGATTTGACGGGAAGGTCCCGCTGGCGAACCTGTGGCTCACGATGCTGCAAGCGTCCGGGGCCGAGACCGAGACGTTCGCCGACAGCCGAGGAGTGATCTCCGAGGTCCTGCGATGAGAATCGCCTCCTAGCTGGAGGGCGCCACGAACTCGACTTGTTCTACTCGGTCTTTGGCCACAGTTCAGAAAAGCAACCCAGGCTCAACGATTTGGAAGACCTTTGGCCGTGGCGTGCGTGCTTCGCTTGACAAGACGCAGTGAATCACTCGGTCCGTAATGCATCGACGATTTTGATCGTCGAAACTTGAAAGGCAGGTCCAAGTCCCGCCAGCAGCCCGACGATGAGTGAGACGATCAGACTTGAGGCGACGAGGCGCGTCGAGGGGCGAAACGCGATCGTCACTCCTTCGGCACCGATCGCATACCCGCCAAACGTCAACAAGATCATTGCGGCAACCGTTCCCAGAGCCCCGCCAAGTACGCACAAGAGCGTGCTCTCGGCCAGCACGAGCCGCAGCGTGCCAAGCGGGCGTGCGCCGATCACTTGCAGAATAGCATACTCCTTCATTCGATCCTGCACGCTCATCACGGTCGTGGTCGCAACCAGGGATAACACCAGACCAACGCAGGCGTAGCCGAGCCAATGCGAAAAGCCGATCAGGTCCACCAGGTCGGAAAGTGTTCCCGCCTGGAAAGCTCCCTTGCGACGCGTACGCGTTGCCACGGTGCCCGATCGCAGCTCCGCGTCGATCTCGGCCGCGACGCGATCCGGATCGGCGCCCTCGGTCAACAAGACCTCGTGTTGAGTGACGAGCCCAGCCGCATCTAGACTGTTGGTGTACTGCAGGAAGCGGAGGCTGGTGTAAATCAGATTCTCTTCGGATGGAACGGACGACCGAAAGATCCCGGCAATGTGAACCGACACGTCGCCAATCGAGAATTGATCACCGACGGACAGATCACGCCTTTGCGCAACACTACGCCCGACGAGCGCCGCATCCCGTCGGGACTCGAATGCTTGCCAGCTCCCCCCGACCAGAGTCATCGGACGATACGCTCGGATCTGTCGGGGATCCGCACCGTTGAAGACGACAATATCCAAGCTTGCCCGGCAGTTGTTGGTCCATACCTGAATCGGCATCACTTCGCGAACACCCGCGAGCGGTCGAATCCTATCGGCGTAGTCTTCCGGAAGCCTACTGCTGGTGGGACAAAACCGATTCTCCTGGAACACGATCAGACTTCGATTGAACGCGTCGCCATGGGTCAGACGGTCCAACCCCTCTTGAACCGAGGTAACCAAACCAAACACAAAGATTGCCACGGCGGCGCCACAAACAGTCAGCAGCGTCCGCGCCCGGTGGCGCCAGATTGTCTTCAAGACGTACTTCATCATCACGTCACCCCGCGGCCGTCTTGCCAGGTTCGTTCAGATCCGTTTCCAGCAGTTTGCCGTGGTCTAGGAGCAACCTGCGCGAGGCAATCGCTGCAACGTCGGCATCGTGCGTGACCATCAACATCGTGATATCGAGTTCTTGATTGAGACGCTGCAGCAACTCCTGAATCTGCTCACTGGTATCCGTGTCCAGACTTCCCGTCGGCTCATCGGCAACCACCACACGCGGATGCGACACGATCGCACGGGCGATTCCGACTCGCTGCTCCTGGCCGCCGGAGAGTTGTCGAGGGTAATGAGCGGCGCGATCGGCAAGCCCCACCGCTTCGAGCGCCAAATCGACGCGGCGATGCCTTTCCGTCGCTGACTGCTTCAGCAATAGCGTCGGCAACTCCACGTTCTCGTAAGCGGTCAGCACCGGAATCAATTGATGCGTCTGGAAGATGTAGCCAATCGAACGCGCGCGCCAATCGGCCAGCCGGCTTCGTGATAGTGTCGTGACTTCCGTTCCGTCAACAACGATCCGGCCCGAATCGACTTGGTCAATCCCGCTGACCAAGTTTAGCAACGTACTCTTTCCAGTACCGCTCGGACCCATCAAGGAAACGAATTCGCCAGACTCGATCCTCAAATCGACGTGCCGCAAAGGTTGGATGATCTCACCACCCTTCCGGAAGCTCTTGCACACATCCTGTAGTTCGACGACAGGCATCTTGTCTTCTTTCCTTTTCGCAATCAGTTGTCGCTCCACCCAAATCGCTGATCTTCGCCTGCGATCCGTACCCGCTGCCCCGGCGACAAGTCCCCGCTTGGATCGCTAATCACCTTGTGCGTCGGGTCCAAACCGCTGACAACTTCGATCAGCCCTTCATTTGTCGCAGCGCCCGTTTGAATCGCGACCTTCTCGGCTCGTTCGTTTGGATTCACGATCCAAACCTGGGACGAGCCGGATTCGGTCTGGACGTGCTGCCGAGGGATGAAGATCCGTTGCAACGACTCCGAGGCCGGCTCCTCGGTTTTGGCGGGTGGTGCCAGGAACGTCGATGTCACCAACATCTCGGGCGTGACGGAACCGGGGGGCTCCACTAAAGCAACTTTCACTTCGAGCGTATTCTTCTGGATGTTGGCTGTGCTGGTTGCCTGCAGCACGTAACCATCGATCGGTTCGGCCGACGCCGCGGTTTCAACTTTGACCCGTTGGCCTGAAGTGACCATCGGCACGTCCTCAAGTCGCACATCGACGCGAACCTGCAGGTGCGAAGGATCATACATTTGCACGATCGTTGAGCTACGGTGCTCGGCAGTCGTGTCCATCCCCATCACCCGATCACCTGGTGAGGCTACGAGACGAAGAATGCGACCGTCTCGCGGAGCCGTGATCCGCATGCGCGAGAGTCGCAATTCCGCCTCTTCCAGCCTGACGCGAGCTTCATCTCGCATCGCCGCGGCGGTCGCGACATTTGCTTGAGCCTCGGCGAGCTGGCGGGTCTCTTCGATCAGTAGCTCGAGCTGCTCTTGCAGTCCCGCCACTTTCCGTTCCAGCGCGTCTACCCGTGAACGAAGGCTCGGTTCGCTGTTTCGCAGTTCGCTCAACTTGGCTTCGGCGTTCTTCAAGTCGGCTTCGGCCTGCTGTTTCACAATGGCCGACACGCCATCGCCGGCCGCTCGTTTTGCTTGGACATTGGCCCGGGCGAATTCCAGGTCGGCTTCCCCGGCAACGATTAGGTGGGGAATCTGAGCGAGTTGAACTTGCGCGGCTGCTAACTCGCTCTCCGCGTCGGCAACCACCACCTGCAAGTGAACCGGCTTTCGCAACCGAGTTTCCGCCGCGATTTGCTCCGACAAAGCGCTCTGATACTCGGCTTCACGAAGCTGCAACGTGGACCGCGCCCGCCGGACCGCCAGTTCCGCGTCGATCGAAATCAGCTTGGCAATCAGCATTCCCGCTTGGACCGTTTGTCCTTCCACGACATGCAAATCCTCCATGATGCCAGCGGCGAGCGCCGGAACGTTGATCGGAGTTGGACGGGGTTCGATCCATCCGGGAGCTTGGAAAAGCGGCTGGCCCTCGCGCTGTGCGGCCGCACGCTTTACCAGCACCGGCGTGACCGTAACGCCCCGCACGGGCAACAAACGATGACCGGCGGCGGCACCGACCAATAGGAGGAAGCCGATCAAAACGGCGCCGGGCAGGGCGATTCGAGAGAACCAACGCCTCGTTGGGCCGTTGGTCCGCATCGCTGGACGCGCGGCTGAACGATCAACACGGTCTACCGATAACTGCTTGAGGTCAAGCTTACCCGACATGCCCTTACTCCAAGACGGTCTATGGCTTCTTCACGAAGACCTTGTTGGCGACCAGCGTTAAGTTGCCTTCGTCATCACGAACAGCCGTTCCCGACACGAGCACTTCGGATAGCTCTTTAACGCCTAGCAACTCGCGGGCATCGACCGCCACGGGGGCTCCGGCATCGTCGACCATTTTGACAGTCGCAATCCCATCGCGCACCTGATCTTGAGTGCAGCAGTAGTCCCAAGGAGTCGGGCAGTCGTCATCCCCCGCACAGTACGGGATGCTGGGATCGACGATGGTGAATGCGGCCAGACCATCGACAAACGGTTCCTTGGACCCACCGATGATGCCAACAAGTGTTGCCTCTTGCCCGTTCTCAAGCTCCTGACGAGCCGCTTTGACCGGAGTCGATTCGGTTGGTTCACTTGACGCCAAAAAACTCGAGTCGACACCCAAACTCGACGGACGCGTTTGCGTTGCTATTTCGGTCCTGCCGCAACCGATGGTCAAAGCACAAATACCGGTAAGAGCCAATGTAGAATAGAACCTAAACATTAAAATCTCCTTCAAACAGCTTTCAGTGCAGTTGCCACCGGTTGACGAAGTGCTTTGAGCGCCGGTGGCAGCGCGCCCAAGACTCCAATCGTTAATCCGACAGCGCAGCCAATCAAAATGGCCACGCCATCAACACGTAGGACAAAGGCACCCATCGTGAATCGCACCGCCAATCCGTTGATGAAGACCAGGGCGATCGCGCCGGCCAGCAGTGATGCGGCAGCCGCAAGAATCACTCCTTCCTGTACCAGACTGGTGAGAATCGCTCGGCGGCGGTAGCCAATCGCCTGCAGCATCGCCAACTCCCGAATGCGCCCCGATACGGCGCCGTACATCATGTTCATCCCTGCAAAGACACCAGCGGCTGCCACCAACGTCACCACGACCCAAGCCAGCATTCGCACGGGTCGATAGTATTGCTGCAGCGAGGCGTAGTAATCCGTTTCACGAATCGCGCGAAGCTCCAGGTCGTTCCGCTGCTTGCAGAAGAGCTGGATTTCGGCGACCGAGGCCCCCGGTTCCAGCAGCGCCGCAACCAGGCTCAAGTCTTGACGTTTCGCCGCGGTTTGCAAATCACCAAGATTGCACCACAGCTCCGACTCGTATCCCGAACCTCCCGCCGCGAAGGTTCCCGACACGCGCCACGCCTGGCCCTCCATCTCAATCGTTCGTCCGATGTCCAACGATTCGACCGGCGTTCCAAGCTTGGTTGATGCAAGTTGTCCCGCCATCACCTCGCCTGGCCCCGGCCACTGGCCTTCGAGTAACCGAACCGACCGCCGAACTAAAGGGGCGGTTTGCTTGACACCTCGGACCAAACCGAATCCTGAATGACCATCCTGCGTTCTCACCCTCGCCGCGAGGTACATCTCGGGCGAGATATGAGTGACGCCAAATCGTTGGACAATTCCCGACAAGCTCGACGTCAGCAGCTCGGGCGTGCGCGCGGCGATCGCCGAGTTTTCTAGGCTCTCTTCGGAATTCACGGAATAAACAAGGACCACGTCGGGATCTCCGCTGATGACCAGTGACTGCTCGAGACCCCGGATGAATCCCACCATCAAAAAGACCAACATGATCACGGTGGCAAGCGCGGCCAGAGTCAACAGACTCCGGATCGGCCGGCGAAACAAATTGCGAACGCCATATTCCCAAGGCAGAAGCATGACAAAGCGACTCTGGACGAGCACGTGAGCAGTTCACGCCGGAATGGGCGTGCCGATTGAAGAGTGTTCACGCGGGGTCGAACAGCCGCCAGATCTTGCGAAAGGCGGAGACTCGAGCTAGCCAGAGCGGCAGCGAAGAGTCACCGACCAACGCAATGTCCAGAACAGGCCATCAGCTGCTCGCGCGAGTGAACGGTTCGATCGCCAGATCAAATCTGCAAGGATTGATACAGAATGCGCGCATCGATACCCCCGGGCTTCGGCGGCGGGTTGATGACGCGCAAACATGGCCCACCGCAGCGGGCTAGCAGGGCGCCGGCCTTAGCCGATCTTGAAGACCACCAAACGATGCTAGGGCCGGGTTCGAACCCAGCCACGTCTGGAAGAATCGCCCCGTCGCAGAAGCAGTCTTCACAGCAAGCGATCGGATCGCTGATTGGTCGCTCGCTCGCAGGCAGTTGCTCCCGACCTTCGCAATCACAGCAACAAGCGGTCGCCGGAACGCCCACTTCAACGTCGGCCGCTCGATTGATTCCCTCATCCGAGGCATGAACGGCGCAGCGAATCGGGCAGACCAGAAGGTCAGCGGCCAGAACGATGATCACTGCGATTCGGAACATGCATGTAGTATATTCGTCAACCATCCGCTCGACAAACCAAACGGCGGGCCTCCGTCGAATTGCCGGGAAATCTGTTGAGCCGCGTATGCAATCGATCGCGGATGCTCGTGAATGGCGATGGTCAAACATCCAGGCCGTCGGCTTCCAGCCGGAACTGTTTTTCGAATTGCCGCATGAAGGCTTCGCGCTCCGCCGCGATGCGACGGGCCACTTCCGTATTCATCAGGTCGTGCAATCTGTAGAGCTTTTCGTGAAAGTGGGCCAATCCCGACTTCACCTCGGCATTTCCCGATACGTGAAAGGGCTGGCCCGTGACGGCACCATACTCGATCGTGCGGACGATACCGATCGCACCCAGGGCGTCTAATCGATCTGCATCCTGGACGACTTGGCCCTCGAGTGAAAGCGGTTCCGCCGTGGAGTGTTTACGAAAAGAGAGGTTGTCGACGATATGGGCCACTTGTTCGATGACCGTGGCGTCAACGCCCAGCTCGGAAAGGATTTCGCGAGCCATCTCGCCACTACGCTCGACGCCCGCGTGAAATTTCGCATCGCCCAGATCATGCAACAGGGCTGCGAGTTCGATCACGAAAAAATCGCCGCCGACTTCGCAAGCAATGCCGCGTGCCAACCGTGCAACGCGGATGACGTGGTCGAAGCCATGTCCAGCGCCCTGGTTGGCTAACTTCCGTTGCACTGTCTCCGAAACTCTCTTCAGTACGGTGTCCTTATCGATCATGAATTACCTCCCTGAGTCGCCCTCGGCTCGACGAAGCGTAGCTGATGCGCGGCGTGGCAAGCGTGACCTCGCCCCAACCGGTCGCGCGACGATCTGCCGAACGAATCTGCCAAACGACGGTTGCGGGTGGAATTACCACGTTAGTTGTCGTTGTTATTCGCTGGCGTCAACAGGCCGATCCGCCATTGAAACTGTCCGTAATTCTTTCCCGACTTGTGAGCCTCGAGCATTCCTTGAAAGATAAACTGCAGATCCTGCGGATCAACCGTCATGCTTTGATCGCTTCCATCTCGGATCAGTTCTCCGTGGCTGATGTTGTCAGTCCACGGCGCGACACCCTTTGCCGCGCGCACATTTCGCCAACTCGCAAACGGGTGGTCGGAGCTATCGGCAATCGCTTCCCACGGGCCGTCGAGTCGATCCGCGATGAAGGCCTTGAAGTAGCGACGGCCCTCGTCCTGTTCCACAATCGTCAAGTACTTTCCAGTGTTCTTCAGGCGATAGGTGTGACTAGCTTCGAAGATCTTTCCCGTCAACGCGACTTCACAGTGGTCAAAGCCCAGGGGGAAGTCTTCAAGCGTGGTCCACATTCGCCACATCTTGCCGTTAAGGCTGGTGAAGAACAGGTAGGCGCGCTGATCGTCACAGATGATCCAGTAGTCGAGTCCGCCGACGACGCGTGGGTCGTTCTTTCCGCCGTCCAGAATTGCCCGCGCCCGCGTCCACGAGTTAGGCATGCTGATGTCTGACGTCGTGGAATAGGCAACCCACATCTTGTCACTTCCCGGCACACCCATTTGGTAAACCAGATACCACAGCCCATGAG
>JARFQX010000708.1 GCA_029287555.1 Rubripirellula sp.
GGCCAGCTCCGGCATTGGCTCCCGACGTGATGCGTTGAACTCGTCGAGCATTGCCGGCAGCGACTGCTCGACAAAGGCGTGACCGATTTCGAGAGGATGGCCGGTGGTAGGCAAATTGGCCCAGACCCCCGCCAGTTGATCGCAGAAGGCTGTCATCGCCTCGTAGCGTTCCGCGTATGTCATCGTGGCACTCGGCCACGCCCACGTTACTGAAAGTGGCGTCTCACCCCATCCGTCGGCCGTGCGGCCGTCGATCCCTTCGACTTTGACGGCCACGCGAATGCAATTGACCGACGAAACCGATTCGGCACCGAACTTGAGCGGCATCCGCATCTCCACCGGCAGATAACAGTACGAGACGGAAGTAATCCGCATGTCGGTCGGCTTGGACATTTGCACCCTCGTGATCGGAGCCCGTGGTTGCGGGACGGCATGACTTGGCGGGACAGCATGACTTGGCGGAACAGCATGACGTTTGTGTCATCGAAGTCCGCGTCGAGGTAGAAAGTCTAGCAAACGGTGGCGACTCGACTCGCCGGTGGGTCTCGCCGACGGCGTCTCAGGGACGAAGGGCTCGGGTCAGTTCTCGAAGATTCTTCGGATTTTGGCCCAGGTCCCCTTTGCCGATTCGCGAACGGCTCTCAGCGACGAGTCGAGTGCCTCCGTCCTGCTCACTCAATTGCACGTAAACATCATCGATGAAGTGAAAGACGCGGGTCCGCCTGGTGAGATGCAATTGCAATTGATCTCCGGACTGCTCTTCGGATTGCATTTCCCAACGGGGCATGCTTTCCACCCACTGAGTCACTCGGGCGGCGACTTCGTCAACGCTCAGCTCAAAGACAATGGGCCGAAGCGAAGGGTCGGACGCACCATCGTCCAATTGAGCATAATTTGTGGTGAGGTCGCGCTTCCAGTCTTCAAGCAGCGCGAAGAGACCGAACAAGGCCAAAGCAATGCCGATGACGACCAACCTGGTGGCGAGTTTCTTTCGTTTCATTCGTCATGGCCACGGTGTCCGCGAAGCCCATGTCAAGCACGTGCCGAACTGCGGTAACTGAAGTCACTCGAGACTGGCTCAAAGCATTCCAACAGGAGGCGAAGTCGCAGGCCAGCGTCTTTTCGATACTAGGATCACGGCAAGGTGGGACGCATCGGCTAGAGTCGACCGTCCTTCTCGAGCATCTCTCGATACTCATCTCGCTCTCGCCGCGTGGCCTCGAGGTCGAAGATCAAGTACTTCATGTCGAGGCGGAGTTGGGACAGTGCCTCTTGGACCAGATTCAAGATTCGCCGACGACGCGTGCTGCATTCGATCACTCTCTGCAGCGCCGGGGTCACCGCGTCACGATAGCGTGCGGGCAACGCGTCGACCGCTTTGGCCATTTCCTGTAGTTCGATGGGGGTCTCGTCGAGATTGTTCGCGGATCCGACTGTATTGGCCATACCAGGTTGCTCCGAAGCGGGCTGCAAGACGCGTTGATGTTTGGATGCCATCCATTGCATCTGCGGTGCCGCGGTCCGTGTCGGTGGACCATCTATTGCCGGCAAACCCTTTCCTTGCAAAGACTTAGCGTGATCAACCGGCGGCCGTTGTCAAAACGAAACGTTGGAATTTTTCAACGCGGTTTCGACTTGGCTCCGAGATCTAAATCTTGTTATGGAAAGACCTTAGGCACGTGGCGCGGGGACGGCGAAGGGATGTGGACTTTGCGCATCACCGCGTCGCCATTTCCCAACAGCTACGAATTCGTTCGCTGTGAAATCTCTCGCCAGCCCTGGGCCACAGGGCAGTGATGGCGATTGTTTCGCGGTCGACCTCGCCGGTCAACAACCAATGAACAGGCAACCCGAGGCAAACTCAAAACCGACGTCGGATGCGCCGGCCTGGCAAGGCCTACCCGTTGGCGGCTTCCGGCGCGTCACGTCGTCCTTGCCGGTTAGCTCGTGGTTGATTTTCTTGGCGGCTCCATGGTTTGCCTCACCCGCAGTGGCCGAGCTTTACGATTCGCTCGACACCCACCCGCCGCGTTGGCACCTGGATGGTTCGGATTGTGACGCTCGGGTTACCAAACAGGGACACCTCTCCGACGGCGGTGTGGGGGGCGGAGCCTGCGAGAGCATTACCTTTACAGCGGGTCACGGATCGGAGGTGCGGCTGATCTATCCGATCGAACCGGTCATGCCATTGGATGACTTGACGGCCAACGTTGCGGTGATGAGTGCCCGCGGTGGGTCGACCATAGGCTTTCGTGTTCGATACCCCTATCTTCGTGATCCAGAAACGCGACGGCCCGCTGCGGTCATCGTCTATGGGGCCAGCTACCAATCGCGAGGGCAGTTTGCCTCGATCGGCGTGGGGATGATCGAGCGCCCGTTGCGCATGAAGGCGATTGCCCTGCGGCGCCAGCACGGCAGTGACGCTGACTTGAAAGACGCCTACGTCGATGCCGTTGTGATCAACGCTTACAGCGGGCCGGGAACCACGCACCTGCGCATGGACGAGCTTCGTGTGGATGGCTTGATTCCAATCAGCGATGCGAATTCTGTTGGCCGCAGTTCCGCGAGCGACCGGGCGACATCGCTGCGAATGTCCGAAGACTCCGTCTTGATCGCCGATCCCCGGACACCGTTTCCGCTCGGCCGAGTGACTCGCATTCTGCAACACAATGGCGAACCCTTGTCGTGGGTACGATCCCTCGGTTTTGATGCCGTGTTGTTGGCCGGACCGCCCGACGCGGAGATCCTGGGTGAGGCGATTCGGGCGCGGATGAGGGTGTATGCCCCACCGCCATCGGCTCCCGATCCATCGATCCAATCGTTGCTCGATCCGGTCGCTGCGTGGTATGTCGGCGCCGGCGAGGTGCTCGACCGTCGACAGATCAATCAAACGGAGTTGACTTGTCGTCGGCTGAGATCTTGGCCAAGTCAATGGCAACGGCCTCTGGTCGCCGCGCCGTCGGAATCGTGGCGTCGTTACGCGTCGCTGCTCGATGGCGTGATCCAAGACTTACCGCCGCGAAATCGCGGACTCGGCGGCGGCGAGGAGGTGGCCCAGATGATGGAAGTCCGCCGCAGGATTGGCGATCGCGTTGCCGGCGGTGTCGGCATTGTCAGCATGCCGCCCGAGGCGATGGTTCGTCAAACCGAGTCGATCGCCGATTTGATCGGTGCACCGCGCCCGCAAGCCTTTCGCTGGCACTCCATGTGGTTGCAGTCCATGCGTTCCATCGAGTCGGCTCCCGCCGCGATGCTGTTTCGTTCCACGCGTCCTCTCTCATCGGGTCAGCCGCTGGACAACCAGCGATCGATGGCATTGAGTTACGTCAATCGAATGATTGCGATGATCGGGCCCTGGGTGGCCTCGTCGACTCCCGCTGCTCCGCCGCAAGTGGTCGGGGCTCCGTACCGCTGCACACGCTTGACTGGCGGGCCGACCGAATTGCTGATCCTGACCTCGATTGCCAACCGTGGATCCGAGGTACTCGCCGGCGATGGCGCCACCATGGAGATTCAATTGACGCCTTCCGATGCCGCCAAGACCGTCTGGCGTCTGACTCATTTTTCCGCCGAGCGGATCTCGCCGGAGACCACGTCGACGGGCGCCCGCTTGCAGGTCGTTTCACCCGATGCGGTCGAGTTGATCGTGCTGAGCAGTGACACGGCCGTCGGCGGAGCCCTGGCAACCTCGGCGCAGCGATTTGCGCGACAGGCCGGTCTGGATCGATGGCAACTTACCTCGGATCTAGTCGAACAAACCCGAGCCAATTGGCAGACCGCGACGTCGACTCGGGCATCGAGCCGAAGCGTGCCGTCGAACTTGATGGAAGTTGCCACGCGCACGCTGAGCGATGCCGAGCCGATGTATCGAGCTGGCGATATCGATGCGAGTCTCCGCATGGCTCGGCGCGCCGACGCTTGGGCGTTGCGGAGCGAATGGCAACTTGCCGAGGCGCTGATGCCCGATTGGCCGCGACCGACCAGTTGTCCTCCGATCGACCTGGGATCGGCGACGCTGCAGTCTTTTTGGCGGCCGCTGATGGATGATCAAGGTTGGGGCATCAACCGGATGACCAGCGGTTCACTCGACGATCCAAACTGGATGGACGACCAACGCTGGTCCGTCGGGCGGAGGATGGCGAGTCAAGCCGACAGCCGCGTTGAGCACATTACGCGGGGAACGTTCCAAGGTCCCGGCGCCCTGCGTGCCCGAGTCGTGCCGATCGCCGACGATCCCTTGCATGGCGGTTACGAGGGGACCGTGATTCAGATTCGCAGTCCGTCCGTTCGCGTCGCCGCTGGATCGGCCATTCGTATCGACACGCAAGTCAAGACGATCGGTTTTGGCGGTCCGCATCAGGGACTGTTGGTTTACGACACCATCGGCGGACAGGAGATGGGAGTCCTGGTGCGGGCTCGACCCGATTGGACACCGGTCAGACTGTACCGGCAGACGCACCAAGAAACGGAGGTGCACGTGATGTTCGAATTGATCGGCGCCGGCGAGGCGACGATCGACGAAGTGGAGCTTCGAGTTTGGGAACCGGAGTCGATCAGGCGGCCGCCGCTGAGTCCGATTGCAGAAATCGAGAATGACGAGTCGACAAGACGTTGAGCGAGGCGCCATAATCGCGTCCCGAACCACGGGTCGTTCCGATCCTCCAGGGCGACCGGTTTTCAGTGGCCGTCACGTCGTCACGTCGTCACGCCGTCCCCCGTCACACAGCCCGTCTCGCCGGCCCATCCGATGCAGCAAGTCAAGGTCTTCAAGAGTGTTGATACCGAGATTCCAGAAATGGAACGCCAGATCAATCGATGGATGCGAAAGAGCGGGGCCCGCGTCCTATCGATCACCGGCAATCTCTCGCCGAGTCCGCAGGCAGGTTCGGGAACGATGAATTCCTTTGCCGCCAGTGATATTCTCGTGATTGTGCTCTTTGAAATCGATCTACCTCCAAGTTAGGGGTGGATCGCGCCGCAGCGGCAAGACGCGATTCGAACCTTTCCCGCGCGAACCTCGGGTCGCCGCCGCGCGTCGATTCCAACGCTTCATTTTTTTCTCTTGTCGGGGGCTTCTCCGCCAAGAATAATGAGGCAGTTGTTTCGCGATGCCGCGTCGCGAAAGACCCTTTCCGCACGATTTTTCGTCCCCTCTGGTTGGCACCCGGACGGAAAATCGTCCAACCATGTTTTTGAAAGGAGGTGAGCAAGTGGAATCTAGCTGTACTAGCCAACGGGGTGGTAACCCGTAGCACGTCGGCGGGCCGCTGCTTCGGCACGGCCACCCCACTCGCCCGCCGAAACGGTGGCGAGCAAACAGCCCCGTTTGCCGGGATGACCTTGGTCTCGGCAAACGGGATTTTTTATGCGCCGGACGCTTTCCATTTTTCTTGCCCCCTTGCCGTTCCCTAACTTGCCAACCATGTCCGGGATCGACGATGATCTGCGGGTCGCCCGCGGACGCCGTTGTACGCGACAACTGGCAAGATTCCCCGAGAGATTCCTACTCGTTCGTGCTATCGGAGTTGCTTGATGTCGATCACCACCCTTCGGCTCTCTTTGATCTGGATCACATTCATGGTTGGCATCAATCCCTTGGCAGACTCGCCGGCGATCGCAGCGGATAGCCTGGATGTTTGGATCGGAACCGGTCGGTCGCTCGCGAGCAAGGGGATCTATCACTGTCGACTCGATACGGAATCCGGGAAACTGAGCGAGGCATCGCTGGCGGCCGAAGTTTCCGGCCCCGGATTCTTGGCGATGCATCCCAATGGCAATCATCTTTACGCCGTTGGCACACTTAAAAAAGTACCGTCGGTGATTTCCTACAAGATCGAACGTGCAGGAAGCGACGCCACGTTGACTTTGGACGGGGCGGTGCCGATCGGCGACGGAGGAGCCTCACACGTTGCGGTCGATGAAACGGGATCAACCGTCTTGACCGCTCAATATGGCGGCGGATCGGTCGCCGCGTATCGGCTCAACCCCGATGGTTCGCTCGGGGAGCAAACGGTGTTGATCGAGCATGAAGGCGGATCGGGAGTGGTCGCCGGACGACAAGACGCGTCGCACGCGCACTGGGTCGGCTTCTCACCCGATAACCGCTTTGCATTCGTTCCCGACCTGGGCTTGGATAAAGTGGTGATCTATGCCCACGACCCGGAAACGTCGAGGATCACTCCGCACGGCAGCGCGCGG
>JARFQX010000569.1 GCA_029287555.1 Rubripirellula sp.
ACCTACTGTAAAATTTAACTGCAAATGGCCTACGAGAGCGGCTCGCGCCGTCATCGACGAATGGCGGACAATTCGGCTTTTAGTCAAATTCATTTTCGACACGTCTGCGAATATATCGACAATATCGAAATAAAACGACAACTTATCGACTAGGCGGCTTTACCGCACGCTGTTGACGTGTGTTTCAATACTGTCCGGCCCGATATGTGTGCTCGGCTTCATCCCTTGTGTCGGCCCGCTGGGCCTTGGCTCGAGCGTGTAATTCAGCCCCGGGTTCTGACGAACCCGGCAATTCATTTGCCGGCCCTGCGGGCCTATTCCTTGACCGCCTTCAGGGCCGGAGACCCGGCAGACTGCCTTCAGGGCCGGAGGCCCGACAGACGACTGGCCGGTTCCGTGAGGGAACGGATGGCGACCCGAACAAACATGAGGCCCGTAGAGCCGACACACTTGGGCTAGGACGAGCGACTATAATTGAAGCGTTCGTCGTCTGACTTCTTCTTCTTGTACACGCGGCTCATGCCTCGGCTGTGATGAACTCACGTTCCTTTCCGCTTGCCGTCCTGCTTGCGATCAGTTTCGGTAATCCCACCGCGATGTTTGCGGAGGAGCCGCCTTTGACGCCGAAGCAAACCACTCAGTTGGCGGAGATGATCGAGCGTGACTGGGAAGATCGTCCGCCCTGGGCAGAAATGGCCGTGATGATCTTGAAGGGCGGACCGATGGGCAGCGGCAAAGGTTGGTTCACCGGCGCCGCGCGTCGTCACACCTGGCCGTGGCTTGCCAATCGAATGCCGGAGGCTGCCAAAGATGGCCGGATCACCTCAGAAGAAATACTCCAATTGAGTAAGCAAGACTTTGACCGGTTGGACCAGGATCGCGATCGAGTGATCACGGAGGCGGACTTTGTCTTCGAGAAGAATCCGATGATGGAGGACGACTCTCCGGCCGGGTCGATTTTTTCTCGACTCGACGAAGATTCCAACGGTCGGTTGACCTCCGAAGAAGTCCAACGGTGGTTCAAACAATCGACAAAGGATTCGGATTTCTTGTCGGTCGACGATTTAAAGATTGCACTTGGACTTGGTCCGCGACCACCGCGGCGCGATCGCGACTCGAGCGATCCTCGGCCGGATCCCCGATGGAAGATGATGGGGATGTTCCTCGACGGCGAAATGGGATCGTTCTCGGAAGGCCCCGCGCTCGACTCCGAAGCGCCGGAGCTGGATTTGCCGTTGGTCGCGCATCGGGAAGAGGGAGGCCTGGAATTGACCGATGAAGTCATCCGCCTGAAGAACTATCGAGGCAGCAAACCGGTCGTGTTAATCTTCGGCAGCTTCACGTGAGGCCCCTTTCGACTCCAGTCTGGAGTCTTGGACAAGATTCATTCGAGGCTAAAGGACCGCGCGGAGTTCATCGCCGTCTACATCAAGGAAGCGCATCCGAGTGATGGATGGAAGATGAGCGGCAACGAGCGCGTCGGTATCCGGATCAAGCAGCCCGAGTTGTTCGAGGACCGAGTCAAGGCCGCCGCGCAGTGTTGCGGTGCATTGGAAATGACGATTCCGATGGTGATCGATAGCATCGACAATCGAGTCGGCGAGGCATACAGCGGTTTTCCGGACCGACTTTACGTCATCGACCGCGAAGGAAGGATCGCCTTCAAGAGCGGTCGCGGTCCCTTTGGCTTCATCCCCGCCGAGATGGAACAGGAGTTGATTCTGCTGCTGATGGACGAGGCCAGTCAGTGATCGCGGGGGAACCCAATTCGTCTCATCCCGTGATTGACCTCCGCGACATCGAGCGAGCCGCCGAGGTGATCGCACCGTACGTGGTCACGACACCGATCGTTCCCAGCGAAGTGGTCTCGTCCAAGCTCGGGTGCCAGGTCGCATTCAAAGCCGAAAACTTACAACACGTCGGGGCTTTCAAGGCGCGAGGTGCAACCAACGCAGTAATGGGCCTCGATGACGACGTTGCGGCCCGAGGCGTGGTCACTCACTCCTCAGGAAACCACGCTGCGGCGTTGGCGCGGGCCGCTTCGCTGCGCGGGATCCCCGCTTACGTGGTGATGCCGGAGAATTCCTCCGAAACGAAAATTGCCGCCGTTCGCGGCTACGGCGTCGAACCCGTTTTCTGCGAAGCGAGCAACGAGGCGCGCGAGGAAACGGCCGAACGGGTCCGACTGGAAACCGACGCCACGCTGATTCATCCGTTCGATCATCCCGCCGTGATGGCCGGCCAAGGCACGGTCGGATTGGAAATCCTTCGACAGATTGATCCCGTCGATGTGATTTTGGTCCCCGTGGGAGGCGGCGGATTGCTTGCCGGAATTCTAACTGCCGTGAAGTCACTCCGTCCCGAAGTGGCCGTGATCGCCGTCGAACCCGAGTGGGCCAACGACGCCGCCCGCAGTTTGATGATCGGCAAGATCCAAATGCCGACTCGCTACGACACGATTGCCGACGGGCTGCGCACGGCGTTGGGAGCCAACACTTTTCCCATCATCCGACGACTGCTCAACGAGATTTTACTCGTCGAGGAGGATCAAATCCGAACGGCCATGAGATCCTTGGCCGAAGAAGCGCACCTGGTAGCCGAGCCATCGGGCGCCGTGACGCTGGCCGCGATCCAACAGTATCCCGCGCGGTTTACCGGGCTCAACGTCGTCGCCGTCGTCTCCGGAGGCAATCTCAGCTTCGGAAAGTGTCGCCTGGGGCAACCCGCCGGGTCGTTTGACGTCTGACTCCTTTTTCGCACACAACCTGGGACTTGCGTCCCCAGGCTTTCACATTCCGTGCCTCCGGCACTAACAGGCTCAACTCTAAGCTGAAGCATTGAGTGACAGCAGCTCAGTCTTCGGGCAACTCATTTTGACCGCGAAAGCAATCCGCGTCGGCGTCGCTGGGCATCCGCCAATCGCCTCGCGGCGAGAGACTGACCGTACCAACTTTCGGTCCGTCGGGAACACAGTTGCGCTTGAACTGGTTGTGGAAGAACCGTTTCAAGAACGTATCGAGCGTGGCCTCCATCTCGTCTCCCGAATACTTCTTGGAAAACTCCGCCTGGGAAGCCAGGTACAGGATCTTGTCGCGTCCAAAACCGTGTCGAACAAAGTGAAAAAGAAAGAAGTCGTGCAGTTCGTACGGCCCGATGGTCGATTCGGTACTCTGACGAATCGTGCCCTCTTCGGTGGGCGGCAGCAATTCGGGCGAGATCGGTGTGTCGGCAATTCGATGAAGCAGATCCGAAAGCTTGCCTTCAAACAGGTGGTCGGCGGCGTAGCGTAC
The DNA here is from genome assembly GCA_029287555.1 of Rubripirellula sp. Classification (GTDB taxonomy): domain Bacteria; phylum Planctomycetota; class Planctomycetia; order Pirellulales; family Pirellulaceae; genus Rubripirellula. Next base: position 3,291 of record JARFQX010000569.1, read on the forward strand.
CAAGAACCGAACGAGCGTCTTGGGGATCGATGTATTGACGTTGTACATCGACATGTGGTCGGCATTGTAAGTCGACCATCCCAACGCCTGTTCACTCATGTCACCGGTACCGAGCACGAAGCCTCGGCTCATTAGCAGAAGTGTGCGAGTCCTCGCCTGGACGTTCTCGAAGGTGAGATCACTGGCGTCATCCGGCAATCGCAGCAGTTCTTGCTGCAACGATTCAACGGTCGTCCCTTCGTCGATCTTGATGCCCAACGGGGCGTGTCCAAGCGATCGGAACGTGTCGAGACAAAGCTGACGAATGTCGACACATTCCCCATGCACACCAAAAGCCTCTAGCAATTGGTCGGCCTGCGCCCGCGTTTGCTTCGTGGTTCCGAATCCAGGCATCGTCATGCCGCAGATGTCTTGGCGCGGACGTCCCGCCGCATCGCAGGCGCGGGCCGCGATCAACAACGCGAGCGTGCTGTCGAGTCCACCCGAAACACCGATCGACAGAGTGGTGGCCTGGGGCAGCCGTGAGAGTCGCTTGACCAAGCCGGCGGTCTGGATCGAAAGGATTTCTGAACAACGGGCCTCGAGCTCGACTTCCTCCGACGGCACGAAGGGATGCGCATCAACGTATCGCCGCAGTTCATTCCTTGCCCCCTGACGAGGGGCTTCGGTCAGCGATGCGTCGACCACCCGAAACTCTAAGTGCTTGGCGGTGCGAGCATCGTCAAACGATCCAACGACTCGGCGGTCGTGCGCCAAGCGCTGCAGGTCAACATCACACGTCACACTCGTTTCACCGACCTGAGCCGGTTCCAGGCCGTCACCAACTCGACGCGACTCGTCGAGGATGTGGCCGTTCTCGGCAATCACGCAGTGGCCACCAAACACGAGGTCGGACGTCGACTCTCCCGGGCCGGACGAGCTGTAAGCATAGGCGGCGATGCAACGTCCCGATTGGCTTCGGACCAGATCGCGGCGCCAGGCTGCCTTGCCGATCGTTTCGTTGCTTGCCGAAAGATTCAACAGGATGTTCGCACCGGCCATCGCCTGGTGAGCGCTCGGCGGGACCGGTGTCCAGAGATCTTCGCAAATCTCGATGCCCACCACGGCATCCTGCCAGCGAAACAGGAGATCCGTCCCAAATGGCACTTTCACTCCTGCCAACAGTATCGCCGGCGGATCCGACGTCGATGCGGCCCGGAAATGCCGCGCCTCGTAGAACTCACGGTAGTTCGGCAGAAACGACTTTGGCACCACGCCACAAACGTGCCCACCGGCGAGGACCGCCGCGCAGTTCATTAATGAGTCGGCAACAACCAACGGCAATCCCACGACAATCATCGCGTTGCGGTCACGCGTCTTCACCGCCAGTTTTAACAGCGCCTCTCGGGCGCCGCGGACGAGCGAATCGGTCGCGAACAAATCACCGCACGTGTAACCGGTTAAACCGAGCTCGGGAAGCAAGATAAGATCGGCGTCGCTATTCTCAATGACGCGCAATGACGCCGCGGCATTTGCAGCCGGGTTTGCGATCGACAAAGCCGGCGCGGCGGCCGTAATCCGAAAGATACCGTGAGCAAACAAAGAGGTGATTCCGGGCGTTAAATAGGGAGTGGGCATCACGCCGAGGCTTGGAAAACCTTAACCCGACGCGTCAGTTTTGAAGTTGCGCTCTTTCGAGATAACACCCTCCCGCTTGCGGGAGGGTCGGACGCGGTAGCGGCCGGAGAGGGCCCTCACCGGGCCCTAGAGCCCGACTCTCGCGGAAGGCATCAACGACTACAACAAGTCACCGATTTAGATTCTGGCTCCCCTCGCCCCGTTTCGGGGAGAAGAGCTTCGGAAGTGTGAAGTGAGAAGGGCGAAGTTTGAAGTCGCTGTTTTTCAACCTTCAATCTTCTTCCTTCAAACTTCGCGCCTGCCCCCTCCTCCCCAGCCCTTCTCCCCCGCAAAGCCGGGGGAGAAGGGAGCCAGAGAGCTGTGTGTAGACGCCAATATCCCAAGGGACAGCTGAACACTTCATAAGCAGTTTTTGCGCTGACATCGAATCAAGTTTCCCGATCGGAAACACTATGCTCCCTGCTGACACTTTCGATCATGTAATGAACACGGTTGCCTCGCCGCGCGGGCCTGGACCAACATCAAAAGTCATCCGCTTGGCGATACGAATCGATCACCTGCTGCTCACCGGCTTTTCCTTTCTCGCTGTTGCCGTGCTCCATGCCGATCACACCCTGTCTCTTATACACATCTCCG
>JARFQX010000601.1 GCA_029287555.1 Rubripirellula sp.
CGGAGATGTGTATAAGAGACAGGGCGGTGGCTGCCCGGGCTCGCGGTGGCTGTCCGGGCTCGAGACGCAGCGCGATCTTAGCAGGATCTGCTGCGGTCCAGAAGCTGCGGTCCAGAAACCGGGCTTCGGCACAAGCAGTCCGCCTCGGACCACTGGACGATCCTGTATTCTGTCAACAGATGACATCCTTCCGACGTGCACGGTTCTTCAGCTTGCTGCAGGTCAATCGACCGTGCGCGTCGGCTAGATCTCGTCATGAACACCCTGTGCTTTCGCTCGCGATCCCCAAGAGGCTTTGAACTCGTGTCACTTAGCATCATGCGTCGTTTTACCTTTTGTGCCGGCCATCGTTTGGTTGGACACGAGGGGAAATGCCAGAATCTGCACGGACATAATTACACGCTTGAGGTTTACGTGACGGGACGAGAGCAGGACGACGTCGGTCGCATTCTCGATTTCAAAGCACTGAAGAATCGCGTGAACGACTGGCTCGACGAGAACTGGGATCACACCTTCGTGCTTTGGAAGAAAGACCGAAACGGTTTGGAGGCCATCCGCTCATCGGAGCCTCATCGGATTTACGAGCTTGATACCAATCCGACTGCCGAGAACATGGCCATTCACTTCCTACGAGAAGTCTGTCCAAAAATTCTCGACGGAACCGGTGCCACGGCGTACCAGGTTCGATTGTGGGAGACCGAAGAAACGTGCGCCGAGGTCACCTGCGAAGAAGTGAATTAGGCGTGCACGCAATGATGATTTGATCGTCTTTCTCGTACTCGACTCGTGCTCAGCGAAGCGGTGCTAGTCGATCGGTTCGCTCAGCGATTCTTCGAGTTCGAACAGTCGATCGCCGGCTAGACGCAATCGCCGGCTGACTTCGCGACCAAGGTTCATCATGATCATCGCGTACTGTTCGATGTCGCGTTTGTGGAGCTGAATCAACGCCTTGCCAGAAATCTCGATCGCCTGGCAATTGGTCTCCGCCATCACCGATGCGGAACGAGGCATGAAGTCGATCAATGCCATCTCGCCGAAGCAGTCGCCTTCGACCAGTTTCCGCAGGACGATCGCATCGCCTTGTTTGAGTCGATGGACTTCTGCCCGCCCCGATTCGAGCACGAAGACCGAATTGCCACGCTCCTGTTCGCGAAAGAAGTAGTCACCATCGGAGACCAGGATTTCGTTCGACAGGTCGAGCAGAAACTCGAGCGTCTCGGATTTCAAGCCTCCGAAAATCGGCATGCGCCGCAACAGATCGATCTGAGTTACCATCGTGTCACATCCTTTTTTGGAGTGAAGTTCGATCAGGGGCGAAGGGCCTGCACTGGCATTGTAAGATTCTGGATCGGGCAACGCGAATGCTGCAGAATAGCGGACGTCGACGCTTGACCGGCAACGCGTTGATTCCTTTCGCGAGCCAACTGATAGCCAACTGCCGATGCGTATTCTTGAACTCAACCACATAGCCATTCATGTCGCCGACGTCGACGCCAGCGTGCGATTCTATCGCGACACGATGAGGTTTCCGGTCATGGATCGGCCCGCTTTTGACTTCCCCGGGGCTTGGTTCCGCTTGGGACCCAACCAGGAATTGCATCTGATCGGGGACCGGCAGTTGCCCGTTCACTCGCATCATCGAGGCGGACATTTTGCGCTGTTGGTGGATTCGCTTGACGAATGGGAATCCCACCTCGATGCGTGCGGGGCGACCCGGTTGGCGCGAAAAAAGCGACCCGATGGGGCCACCCAAACGTTTGTTCAGGATCCCGACGGGCATTGGATCGAACTATTCACGCCTCCGAGTGTCTAAACTTCTCACTGAGGCACCGAGCTCACGGAGGCACCGAGCACACGGAGGAGGTCGGCAACTGGCTTCGTGTCTTTGCTGCCTCGGTGGGATCAGACATCGACTGTCCCTCGTGAGTGCCAAAGTTTTTGATCGAGGACCGGCCGTCGGTCGGATCGACTCACGAACCCAGCAGCAATCGCCAGATGCAGAGACCCGCGATGGCTGCTGATCCGAGGCCGCTGACGATGACGCGTATCCACGGGTTTCGCTTCCGCAGCGGCAGGTCGAACACCGTGATCATCACGGGCAAGAACAGAACGGCCGCGTAGAGCCACATCGGATGCGTATCGTAGCTGTAGAATCGCCCCGCCGCAGCAATTCCGGCGCCCCCAGCGGTCACCGGAATGGCTGCCGCCCAGAAACCCGATTCCAGGGGTGAAAAAACCGCCAGCGCGGCGATCACCAAGGTGGCGACGATCATCGCAAAGGCCCACTGCGCCAGGGAGCCGTAAGTGGACGCCGCCATGGCCATCGGTCCTGCCAAGGCGGCCAACGCGACGAGGAGGCTCCAGCGGTGACCGCCAGTTCTCGCCAAACTCTCCAGGGCGAATGCGTTCGCCAGGCAGCTGGCCCCGATCAACGCCGCCCAAGTCCGATGCAGCTCCAAGGTGTCTTCCCAGCCCGATCCGCCGGGCATCGCAATCGCCCCAGTTCCAATCGCCAACAATCCCGCTACAACCCAGCGCCACGAATCCGAGCCGCCCCACAAAGCGGTCCCCCCGATCAAGATGGCCCACGCCAGCAGCGGCCAAACGGCTTGTCGCCATGCGTCCTCCGGCCACCACTGCCACCCCATCAAGCCAACCAGGGCCGCCGTGACAGCAAGCCACCAAGTGGCCGAGACGATCGCCGCGCCGAAACCCTGACGCGACCATTTCGCCGCCAGGCAGCCCACGACTGAAATTCCCGCAGGAACTGCCAGGCACCAAATCAGGACCGTTTGGTCAAAGGTCACCGAAGATTATCGCTTGAAGGTGAGCTGGGCAGAAATCTTGACGGTGTTGTTGATTTTGCCCTGCCCGTAGGTCATGCCCCACTTGGTCCGATCGATCTCGAACTTGGCATCGAGCTCGATCAGCTCTTCGGTCACCGTCGCCTCAATGGGAACCTCCACTTCAACGCTCTTGCCCAACATCTGCATCGTCCCCTTGATCGTCGCTTTGCCTTCTTCGCCGGGGATGATTTCGGTCGATTCAAAGGTGATCGAGGGGTACTTGCGGACGTCGAAGAAGTCGGGGCTCTTGAGGTGGTTGGTCAACTTGTCGTCGTCGGACCAAAGGCTCATCGTGTCGATCTGGATGTTCAGGCTGCTGCGGCCGGGTGTTTCCATGTCGGCTATCGCCGAAGCCTCGAACTTCTTGAAGCCGCCCTCGTGCTTTCCATCGGGTTTGGATCCCACGAATTCAATCTTCGAGGCGTCTTTGACGAGGGTTAGCTCCTGAGCGGCAGCAAGATTGCAAGCAATACCGGCCATCAAGCCTGCAAACAGCAAGGCAAACCGTTGATTTTTCATTTCTCGTTTCCTCAGCAATAGGTTTTCGAATTCACATTCCAGGCTCTAGACCGACGCCGTCGACGCCACGGACGGTACCTTGATTGACGAAAACAACCATTTTCCGGCTTCTTTGGGCGGGCATCTCGGGTCGAGCCTTGTCCGGTCGAGCGGTCAAACGGTCCGCATTGTAGGAGGAAAGCCAGCTGGTTGGCGAGTTTGGCCCGCCGCCCCGAGGTTTTCAGGCCCGAGTGTTTTCAACGCCGCCCGATTTCAGGTCTGATCGATCGGGGCAAGCACTCTCTGGATGCGACGCCCGAGATCTGCTATTTTTCGACGCTTCCGGTGATCACCCGGCCCGCGGCAGGGGTGTCAGCACTAAGAGTCAGCACGAAAGTTGGCGGCGTAGCTCAGCCGGTTAGAGCAGCGGAATCATAATCCGCGTGTCGGGGGTTCGAGTCCCTCCGCCGCTACTCGGGCATTTTTCAACAGGCCCACAATCTCCGAGAAACTCCCGTTTTCCCGCACTTTCTGAACGGTGCGGGTTTTCTTTTGCGACTCGGTGCGAGTCAAAACGGGCGTCTGCACAAAATTTGAGTTTCGGCTGCCCGAAAGCGTTGTTTGTCAGGGCTAGTGCGTTGACGGTGATGGGTATGTGGGGATGGATGCTAGCGTCGGCGTTCATTCTGCTTTTCCTGGCAACCAAGACTAGCGGCGTCGACTCAACCCGAATGCAAGTCGACCACTAATGCAGGTTCGCTGCGGCGGGGGACCAGCCGAACGCAGGAAATCGATCCGCCAAGTCACTTCGGTCCCCGACATCTCTGCAGGTTATCCCGTTGGA
>JARFQX010000600.1 GCA_029287555.1 Rubripirellula sp.
CTTGCGTTACCCCTGTTCGCGAATCGATGACGTAACATGCCCCATCAGGTAGCCCCAAAACGATCTTCTTGCCATCTCGATTCCAGCCCACTGCCCGCAGCCGCTCGCCAAAATTCAGTTTTCCGAATTGTTTTTCAAGCAGCGTTTTGCCGGACTCGACATCCGTGACGGTGATCGCCGGAAGGAGTACTAAATCGCTGGCAGTTCCGGCAAAGGCGACACGCGTGCCATCAGGCGACCATGCAATCTCGTTGCAATGCTTGATCCCACTGACGTCGAACGGACGAAACTTCCCGTTTCCTAATTCGATCACGCCGGACGAGTAATCTTCTGAAACCGCCGTGGTCATTGCCAGTTGTTTGCCATTCGGACTGACGGAAATCGGCTGCGTCCCAAGTCCCGGACGCGGAGTCCGCATTCGCTTCGTTGACGATCGCTCCAGGTCGAGCACCTCTAGAAAAGATTCACCGTTCTTTCTCAGGAGTCTAAACGCGAAAGGGTTCGACGTGAGACGCCAGCTTTCGTTGTCCCGTATTGGTACCAGGGTGTCGTCCTTGTCCTTCGTAATTTTTCTATTGCAAATTCTATCTCCTGCGACACTGTAGCGAATTGTTTCATCATCAATCCATTCAAAGCTACGAAGGTCTTCGCCATTTGGTAGGTCGATGAAATATTCGATCTTTGGTCGATCGAATGACCAGATCGCGCAGTAGCCGTCAATTCCGAGTGATAACAGTCGAGTCGAATCCGGTGACCATGACACTGTCTCAACGAACGTATCATGAGCGGCAATCCGGTCGAACTTCTGCCAATCGCTGACTTTCCAGATATCAATCACCCCTTCGCTTCCGCCGACAGCAAGCAGTTTTCCATCCGGACTGAATCTGAGGTCGCGAAAGTACTGTGAAAGGTCAAGCTCAGCGATAATTTCTTCGGAGTTCACATCCAGGACTGCGATACGTTTCCCAGCGACGGGGTATGCGAACCATGGGTTTTGTGGGTGCCACTGTCCGAAACGCCGCTTGTTCGAACGATATGGAAGTTTGTCTATCGCTTGAATCTCCTTCGTAAGCTCGAGTGTTCCGCCGTCGAATATCTGAATGCCGGGTGAGGTGCATTTGGCCACGAAGTATCGGTCATCAGAGCTCCATCCGCCAACGGCGATACAACTCTCTAATCGATGTTCGATCTGCCACTCTCCCACGCTACGCCGGAAAATGACGATGCTCTCACCTCCAACGGCAATTCGATCGCCTTCGCGATTCCACTCAACAAGACCGGGTGCAAAGACACCGGGAACCGGAATGGAGGTTTGCTGGTGATTGGCGAGGTCAAGAAGCTGGATGACACCCGTGCCAACGTGACTTCCATAAAGATTGTCGGCAACAAAATTGGTCGCGAATACGGGTCGAGCGGGGTTTAGTCGCGCCGTGCCAAACCAGCCTTCGAGCTCATGAAGTAATGAGCCGGTTTGCGTTTCCCAAATCCTACCTTCAGGCATTCCCGTGTGGGTCGGAAATGAATCTTGAGTTCTCCCCGTCGTAAGGATTTGCTGCCCATCGGGCGACCATTCGGCCGACTCCCCAACAAATTGTGCGAACCATCCGCGATCACTAATTCGTGTTTTTCCAAGCAGGTAATACCATTCCCATGATCGATGGTCGTCTTGCTGCTCATCGGAAATGTGACTGATTAGCGTTTTGATCGCATCGGCATCTTGCTGTTGCCGCAGTTGTGCGTCTGCTGCCCGGATGCTCTCACGATACAACGAAGTTTGAGTTTTTCGACGTTGCTGTTTCGCGAGCTTCTCGGCCTGCTTCGCTCGCTGTGCTTCAACGGCGAATCGATCCGCCGCTGCGTCACGCTCTACCGCAAGACTCATAGCTCTGGTCGCTTCCGTTTCCGCCACTTGTTTCGCAGCGACCGCTTCTTTGGCAGCGTGCCTCGCGCGATCGGCGAAAACGAGGCTCGCGCAAGTCCCGACCGCCGCCGTCACCATGACGAGGCTCACGGCTGCCAGTAAAACTCGGTGCCGACGGGCGAATCGCCCTAATTGGTATCTCAATGACGGCGGACACGCCTGGACGGCTTCTCCATCGAGGTGTCGTTGGACATCGTCGGCAAATTCGGCGGCCGACTGATACCTGCGATCTCGATCCTTTTCGAGCGCCTTCATGGCGATCCAGTCGAGCTCCCCAGATAACACCGACTTTGCTTTCTTGATGTCTCGTAGCTTCTCTAGATCGATGGTATCGCCACCTGACGCTTTGACCGTACTCAGTTTTTGACTGGGCCGGGCCGGTTCGGTTTCGCGGATCATGCGTCGGACTTCGTCAAGCCCTTTCTGCTTCAACGCCTCGCGATCAAACGGAGTCACATCTGTCAGCAGTTCGTAAAGCAGTACGCCCAGCGAATAGACATCACTGCGAGTGTCCACGTCCAATCCGCTCAATTCCGCTTGTTCGGGACTCATGTAAAGCGGCGTTCCAACCATCGCCGCAAATTGAGTGAACAGCGTCTTGTCGGTCAGTTCACTGTTCATCGCTTTGGCGATTCCAAAGTCGATAATCTTGATGACGGGATCTCCATCGTGAAGCGTCACCAACACATTGCTCGGCTTCAGGTCTCGGTGAATGATTCCCCGTTGGTGCGCGTGTTGGACACCGCGACAGAGATCGATGAACAGCCGCAATCGCTCTCGGAGGGGCACGTTCTTGGACTGGCAGAATTCGGTCAGCGGGATCCCTTTGACCAGTTCCATCACAAAATACGGACGTCCGGACGGGGCCGTCCCGCCGTCAAATACGCGAGCAATGTTGGCATGATCCATCAACGCAAGCGATTGCCGCTCCGCCTCGAATCGCGCCACGACTTGCCGGCTGTCCATCCCGGGTTTCACCACCTTCACCGCGACCCGTCGCTTGATCGGCTTCGTCTGCTGGGCCATGAAGACGGTGCCCATGCCGCCTTCGCCAATCTGCTCAAGCAACTTGTAGTTTTCGATTTGAGTTCCCGCAGATTCGGCGAAAGCGAAACCGCCTGCACTGCTGTTTGAACTCAGATCCTTCAAATCCATATCGGCGGTGGCATCCACGTCGATCAACGGGACTGCCTCGAACACGTTTTCGATGACGTCACCACGATCGACCGAGGCGAGTAATCGACGAACTTGATCCGCCAGACTGGAATCCGCGCCCTGCAGAATAGCTTCGTATGCGTCGGAATCCGGCGCCTCGACGCAGCGGATAAACAGGTCCTTCGCTGTATCCGAATCAGACGGTGTCGACTGATGCTTCACATTGCTC